>JAHDVH010000003.1:300000-426928 GCA_023382385.1 bacterium
CAGTCGCTGCTTTAACGAGAGGGGGTCCTCCAATAAAAATCGTACCGGTTCCCTTTACGATCACGGTTTCGTCTGACATCGCGGGTACATATGCGCCACCCGCCGTACACGATCCCATGACGATTGCGACTTGCGGAATTCTCTGTGCGCTTAAATTTGCCTGATTGAAGAAGATCCGCCCGAAATGGTCGCGGTCGGCGAAAGTTCCCGCCTGCTCAGGCAGAAAGATACCCCCCGAGTCCACCAGATAGACGCAGGGCAGATGGTTGTGCAGCGCTATTTCCTGTGCCCGCAGGTGTTTCTTGATCGTCATCGGGAAATACGTTCCCCCCTTGACGGTAGCGTCATTTGCTACCACGAGAACCTCGCGGCCATGCACAACACCAATCCCTGTCACGATTCCCGCTCCGGGCGCTTCATCTCCGTACATTCCAATGGCCGCAAGGGGGCTTAGCTCGAGAAAGGGAGAATGAGGGTCGAATAGGCGATTTAGCCGCTCGCGAACAGGCAACTTGCCGCGTTCAACGTGACGATCGATATGCTGCTGAGGTCCGCCGGCCGGGAAAAGCAAGTTCAGCTTGGCGCGCAATTCGTCGACGAGCGCACTCATCGCCTTCGCGTTTTCAGCAAAGCCCGGGTCGGAGGTGCGAATGTTGGTCGAAAGCCGTTTCAATGAGCGCCTGTGGAATCAGTTTGCTTCGTTGGACTTGCGAATCGTAATTGTCCCATTGGCCGTGCTACAGTCTACCTTGTGTTGGCCACCATTGACTATGAGTTCCAAGTTCTCGCCTATTATGCCGCCATCGTTGGCGTCGCCCCAGTCTGTCTTAATGGACCCCTTGACCATGGAACTTCCTTTAATAGTGAAGCTTGACGATTCCGGCACGGCGATGTCAATCTCACCATTTGCGGTCGATGCGAAAATATCTCCGGCAAGCTGCTTCAGGATTCTGACAGACGCTCTGCCATTCGCTGTGCTCACATGGCAGCTGCCATGCAAATCTGAGGCTTGGATCGCGACTTTGCCGTTGGCGCACGAAGCATCAAGTCGTCCAGTGACGTTGGCGTCACTGATAAAATGGATTTCTCCGTTCGCGCAAGACAACTCTGCATCGCTCGTCATCTCGCGCACGTTGAGAGTTCCATTTGCGCAGGAGCCTTGCAGTTTCACGGTGCCCGGAGCTCTTACATCAAAATCAAGATTCGCAACAACGTCTGCGAGGTCTTTCGCAAATTTGGGATACACACCAGCGATCCTGACTTCTGCGCCCTCTTTCCTTACTGTGGGCTTTAGCCCCTCGAGATATCTTTGCCCTTCCTCAAGGTCTTGTGCGCGGACCTCAACGTAAGCGACCACGGAAATCGCTTGACGTTCTTCACCGCTCAGATCAAGTCTTCCATTGACCAATTCGCAGGCGAGAAACTTTACGCCCGCGGCCGATTCTTCAAATCGGACGGTATCCCGATAGACATACTCATTGCCTTCCTTTACGAATTCTGCGGCAAGCAGCTGCGAACAAAGGAGTGCAATACCAAGCGTGACGAAAGTCTTCATGAAAAATCCCGACTTATCGACTGGTTGGGAGCGGTACTTCAAATCTGGGTTCAACATCAACCGCACGGTCACGCAAGTTTAAGCAATGCGTCCCGTACCCCAAGCGCACGAGACCAAGTGGTGGGATTCCCGTACTACGATAGGCGACCACCTTCGCGCCCTCTGCGCCGGACCCCCGGTACACAGTCACTGGAAATGTGCCGGAATAGAGTTTTAATTCTGTCTTCTCTCCGGGTCGCGGCTGATCAAGCCGATCATCATCAAATACACTCTGCGGCAAGACGAAGCTGACATTGGAGAATGGCTCTTTGTTCATCCGCCAAAGTCCGCGATAAACCTCGCCAATCTTCTCCCCGCGTTCTACAACAAGATCGAAGTCCACGCTTGGTCGATCGGTCTCGAGGCTCTTGTAGGTTGCTTGCAGCCAAGCGGCATTCTTGCCCATCCAGGATACGCCACCGTGATATGTGATCGAAAGATGAGCAATGACAGGGCCGAATGGACCGGTAGACTCTTTCCATTCCGTCAATGCATAGACCGCCATTACGCCTGACACCTCGTCATCAAGAAATCCGCGATACAGCAGGTGACGAACCCACGTCAACGCCTGGGAACGAAGTCGTGCAGCGGGATCATCTTGTACCGCCTCTTCCTGAACAGGCTGTGGTATGGAGTCAGTCCGCAGCGTATCGACGACCAGCGTGTCTAACTGCGCAGGCTCCAAGCTGTACGGATACTGTGCAAACGCAACGGTTGCAATGAACAGCCACAGAGCAAGTATTTGAGTGCAACGGCTACGCAATCTTAGAACGTCGCGTTTCTTGTATTCTTTATGAGCACTTCGGTCATCTTTTTCGGCTCGACCACAACGGCTCCCTGAACCCCGTCACCGTCCCATCCGTTTGCGTACCAGCTGTCCCCGTCCTCAACGAAGAGGCTGTACTTTCCCTCTGAAACGGGGATAGTGAATCGCCCTTTTTCATCACAAACCGTCTCGGCAACCAGCGGAGAAGCAATGGAATCAGCGCTCACCCCCGGGAGTCCCTTTACCGGCTCATGTAGCCTGACACGCAGTCCCGCACCGGGTTTAATCTGATTATTGCGCCTTGCCTCATCCACCGGCGGCATGAAATTGCCCTCCCAAATCTCGACGCGACCCGTTACACCACTTATCGGCGCAGGCGCGTCCTGATTCTTAGCCTCGCGTCGTCCCATCCCAATTACGCTGGCAGCCAATAGAAACATGGCCACGATCTTTAATGGTCTCTTGCTCATCGCAGGTCCTTAATGCGGAGTTGCGTCGTCTTGCGATTCTGGTATTCGTTCTCTTCAATTACGTATACCATCTCGAACTCACGGCGGCCATTCATAAAACGATCGATTCGCTCTCCAAGATTGAATCCGATGGCCTCGAATTGCAGACCGTTTTGTGTTGCTACTAACTTTAGATGGTTCTGGCCAACAATGCGGGGAGGATATGCCGTCCCGAGGTCCCGAGTTACAAATGTCGGACGTGTATTCTGAGGTCCGAATGGTTCAAAACGTTTCAATGTTTGAACAACTTCGGGTGTTATCTCGTCCAGCGAGATTTCGCTCTCGATCCGCACCTTGCGCACCAGGTCGTCTTCAGTCATCAGGTCTCTGCAGGCTTCCTCGAATCGCTGCTTGAATGCGGAAATATTCTCTGCGGGAATTGTGAGACCCGCAGCATATTTATGTCCGCCGAACTGTTCGAGCAAATCTGAGCACGCCTTCAGCGCATTGAATATATCGAAATTGGATACCGAACGAGCGGAACCTTTCCCCATACCGTTCTCGACTGAAATCATGACCGTTGGACGATAGAATCGTTCGATGAGTCTCGACGCCACGATTCCAATAACACCTGAATGCCAGCCTTCCCGAGATAGCACAATCGAGTGACGCTCCTGCGGGTTCATCGTATACCGGATTTCCTCAAGCGCCTGACTGAGCGTATCGTTGTCGATTTCCTTGCGGCGGCGATTCTCCTGCTCCAAGACTTGAGCTACCTCACGTGCCTGCTGGGCATCGCGCGTAGTTAGGAGCTGCACGGCTCGCATTGCGCTTCCCATGCGACCAACCGCATTGATCCGCGGAGCAATATTGAAGACTATCTGCCCGACATCAATCTTACCCCCTCGCACTCCCGCTGACTCAATCAGGCTCGCGAGTCCCACTTCCGGAGAGACATTGAGCTTCTCAAGCCCCTCTTTTACCAGCACCCGATTCTCATCAATCAAAGGAACGATGTCCGCAGCGGTCCCGAGTGCCACAAGGTCTATGTAGCGGAAAGCGTAATCCGAATCGAGGCCGAGAGTCTTGGTAATGCCTTGTGCGAGCTTGAACGTCACCCCTACGCCGGCGAGTTCGCTGAAGGGGTAACTTGAATCCTTGCACTTTGGGTCAAGCACTGCAAGTGCATCGGGCATTTCGTCGGCCGGCTCGTGATGGTCACTTATGATCAAATCGAGGCCGAGCGATTTTGCGTAAAGAGCCTCCGCCACCGATGTGATGCCGCAATCCACGGAGATGACCAGATCCGCTCCCTGCTTCTTCACTTCGTCGAGACCGGCCTGCGATATCCCGTAGCCTTCATTCTGCCGATCGGGAATATAGGCCACAACGTCGCCGCCGAGGTCGCGCAGAAACAAATAGAGCATCGAGACCGAAGTTATCCCGTCTACGTCGTAATCACCGTAAATCGCGATGCGTTCGCGCCCCTGAAGGGCTTCAATAATGCGATCCACGGCGCGCTCCATACCTGGAAGGAGGAATGGATCGTGCAGCTGCGAGGGCGATGGATTGAAAAATCTATCCACCGCATCAGGTGTGTCCATTCCGCGATTCAATAGAATCCGCGCAATGGTATAGGGGACTTTGGCTTGTCGGCTTAAGCGCTCGATCTCCTCATGTGGCCGACTCTCCACCATTTCCCATTTGGGTTGCATGGTTATTCCTGTATGTCATATAAACAAAAATCTTGGTTGAGTGTTGGTTACTCGTTCCGTGGTTTGCGACGAGACGTCGAAAACTGTGTCCAAAAAAAAATGGGGTTCGCCTGTAAGCCGAATTCTGTACCCTTGCGGGTGGTGATCATCTGTCTGGGTTGATGATTACTCATCACCTCGGGCGGCCTACCCACCGGATCCTATGCTCCGCGAGCAACGGAGACTCCCGGCATACTTGGCCTTGCTTCGAGCGGGGTTTTCCCTGCCGCATCCATTACTGAATGCGCGGTGCGCTCTTACCGCACCATTTCACCCTTACCCTTGCGGGCGGTGTATTTTCTGTGGCACTTTCCGTTGCGTTGCCACACCCGGCTGTTAGCCGGCGCTCTGCTCTATGAAGTTCGGACTTTCCTCGCCTGACAAGTCAGGCGCGATCACCCGGCGAACCCTGCAATCTTACTCATCGCTTTTCCGCGTCATCCAAGGCCCGGTTAACCAACTTGTCGGCGTCCTTATTTTCTTCCCTGCGAACATGCCGGATGCGCGGAGTCAGGCCGTTTAGCAACTTCTTCTTCTGCTGGACTTCGCTGTTCAGTTCCTGCAAGCGTGGTTCCTTGATCTTCCACTCTCCCAGTACCTGGTTGACGATTAGCAGACTGTCACACGCGATTCGAAGGACCGATGCTCCGCTGCCTTTGATCAGAGGGTTGGCGGCGCAGACTTCCAGCAGTCTTATCAGCGCACGATACTCCGCTTCGTTGTTTGTCGCGCGGCCAATGTAGGAACCTTCTTCATAGAGAAGTGTGCCGTTGTCGTCATGAACAACGACTCCGATTGCCGCCGGGCCGGGATTGCCGCGCGCGCCGCCGTCAATGTGCGCGTGAAGTTCGATGGAAGACTTACCCAAGTGCATGCGCGCTACGACGATTTCGACGGAGGCTAATCGAGATCAGCAGGGGCGACAAATCGGCCACACGCCTCACAGGCATAAATATCCCGCGATTGGCGGATCACGACCTGAGTCTGCGGTGGAATCAAGGCAAAGCAACCGCCGCAGGCCTCACCAACGAGAACCGCGATGCCGCGACCGTCCTTCGCATCCCGAATGCGCTCATAATGAGCAAGCAGCCGCGGATTGATGCTTTGAGCAAATCCTGCCCGACGCTCGAGAAGACTTCTCTCTTCTCCCTCAGTCTCTTTCAACTTCTGCTCAAGCTCTACCTCGCGCGCCACTTTGTCTGACTTCAATTGCTCCAGCTCAGCTTGCTTGTCCTCGACCACTTGAGCCAGTTCGATGGCCCGTTCTGTGTTCGTCGAAATCAGCAACTCAAACTCCGCAATCTCCCGCCTTGCAGTATCCTGCTCAAGCGTGATTGCGTCGTACTCGCGAGTCGTGGTCACAGCATAAAGCTGTTGCTGATACTTGGCCAGCAAGTCTCTCGCAGTAGCCAACTTATGGCCGCTCTCGCCAGCTACCCTCTCTGCCTTCTTGCGTTCCTCTTCTTTAGCGGTGATGTACTCCTCGTACTCTGCGATTTGAGCCGCCAAGGCTTCCACCTGTTCTGGTAGTCCTCCGCGCTCCTCCGCAATGTCCGCCAATTCTAAATCAATCTCCTGAATCTCGGTCAGCGCCTTGAGCGTCTGCCGAACTTCCTCGGGCGTTGCTTCCTGAATGATCACTCTTTCTGCCTGCCTTCAACTTCGTGGTGCCCAAAAACGAGAAAAGGTGCGCGAAAACTGGTCCGCACACCCTGTTCGAACTACATTTCCCTGCCCACGTGCCATAATTCGGTTTCCAACCTGTTTTCCCGACGACAGCGTGGTGCGCAAGACAAGGAACTCCTTTTCATCGCTGATACCGGTGGTTGCCGCACGGTGGGCCCACCAGGATTCGAACCTGGAACCGACGGATTATGAGTCCGCTGCTCTAACCGTTGAGCTATGAGCCCTGCATTCGCCGGCCGCCCCGCGCCTCGTGCAGGCGATGGCCAGGTTCTGCCTCACACTTCACACAGCTCCGCAGCTCCAAACCAGCGTAGACTCTTAATATACAAACCTCCCGTGACTTGTCAAGCCAAAATTCTCACCCATGAGAACACATAAACTTAATTAAATAAATAATTTAGCGCGACAAAGCCCTTCCAGCGAGAGGGAGCCGCACGCTTTTGTTCGCTCACAAATCATACCTTATGAATAGAGTCGGGTGAAGATACCACTTGTGGTACTCAAAACCGTCCTCTTCAGTATATGCACCCGCGAAATTGCGCGACAGTTCCCACTCTGTCCCGAATGCAAGGTGCTGATGCCTGTATTGAAACTGAGGCTCGGCTTGAACGGAGACAGGATTGTCGCCGTAATTGTTTGAATTCCAATCCACATACCCTAAGAACTCGAATCTGGACTTTTTGATTGGCAGGAACCAGACACCTGTCAACTGCCAGCCCAAGTCTGACGCAAACTCTTGACGCAAAAGAGTTTGCAACTCGATTACGGCACTTCCTATTCGCAATTCTGTTAGCGCAAGTCCTGCTAACACCGTGCGGGGAATGAGTTTCCCTCCAGTTTTGTCAAAACCGGTGACCCCGTCATTAAACTGGATTGTTGCGTTAAGATCTGTCCGTTTAATCTTTGCAAAAGCGAAATGCCGGGAAACTTCGAAATAGGACTGAGTTTGCCCTGTTTTCCCGAAATCGAAGTCGGCAAAGAAGAAACTTGAGCCCAGCCGATCTCCGCTCCAAATCTCAACGGTTGACGTGAAGACTTCACGATTGAAGTCACGATGAAGCTGGCCGTTCACGAACGTGTCCGCGGCGTGGGCTGCAGCAGCAATCAGGAGACTAAGTGCCATCAGGCGCATATCCGGTTTTCCTTGTTAACTTTGGGCCTTGGAGGTTTTCCGGGACTCTCAAGCGAGGGAGGCAATACATTCATATTAAGATAGTCTGACTTTCACAGATAATCAATCCTTAAAGCATCCGCCTTGACTATCTCGCTGTCCTGTCTTAAATTGCATTGGTATAGATATGAAGTTGCTTGTTTTCGACATAGATGGCACCCTAACCCACCTTGACGGCGCGACGCGCAGAGCTTACTGGCGAGCGTTCCGCGCGGTCTTCGGCGTCGAACCCGTCACGGATGGCGTGTCGATGCACGGCCGGACAGATCCCCTGATCTTCCGCGAGTGCTTTGAAAGGACAGGTTTGGGCGGAAACTGGCGCAACGCGTATCAGGAGTTTAAACCTCGATATCTCGAGGCGCTTCCAGAATCCATTCGTAATACAGAGAGGACTCATTTGCACGTCGGTGTGCGTGAGTTGCTTGTTTCCCTTTCAGAGCGTCCGCACGAATTTGCATTAGCTCTCGGCACCGGCAACATGGAAGCGGGCGCTCGAGTGAAAATCGGCTATTTCGGTCTGAATGACTACTTTCCCGTAGGAGGTTTTGGAGACGAGCACGAAGAGCGTCACTTGATTCTACAGGATTCTATCACCGCCTCACATGCCTACTACGGGCGATTGTTTTCGCCGGAAGAGACTTGGGTTATCGGTGACACAGAGCACGACGTTTACGGTGCGCAGCGGCTCGGCCTGCGCACCCTGGCGGTTGCAACGGGGGGAAAATACTCGGTCGAGATGCTGAAAGCGACAGGTGCGGAAGAGGTTCGCGCAGACTTGAGCGCGACGGCGGAATTGCTTGAACTCTTCCGAAACTAAGGCTGTCCTATCCCGCCGGCTGACGCTTTTCCTGCTCATGCTCACTCATGTCGGAGTGACTGGCTTCGGGTATGTCGTCAACAAGCTTGCGCTTCGCGAGTTCAATCCTTTCGCATATGGATTCTGGCGGTTGCTGATCGGCCTCTTCGGGCTTTCAACATTAGTTATTGTCACACGGTCGTGGCCAAGAATCGACAAGGTAGACTGGCCCAGGGTTTTAGTGTTGGCGCTGGTCGCCGTGCCTGTCAACCAGTTGATCTATCTGGTCGGGATGAGCAAAACCATGCCTTCCCATGCCTCTTTGCTCTATGGCACGACCGCTGTATTTGCGTTGTTTCTGTCTTCCGCTTTGGGCTACGAGCGTATTCGTCGGCATAAGGTCGTGGCGATCATTATTGCACTTTGCGGACTCGCTTTAGTCGTTACGCAGGGAGGAGCTATTGACACAAGCTCGGATCTGTTCCTGGGTGACGTCTTGATATTTACAGCTGTGCTGGCTTGGGCAACCTATACCGTGGTCGGCAAGCCTTTGGTCAAGAAATACGGCGCCTTGCCGTCGACATGCGTAGTATTGATAATCGGATCAATCATCAGCCTGCCGTTCCTGGTAATACCGGCGCGTATGCAGGATTACACAGATATTACGTGGATTGGCTGGGGCGGCACTTTCTACGCAGGAATTGTGTTGACTGTTCTTGCCTACAATGTCTGGTACAGGATTCTGTCGATGGTCGACCCTTCGCAAGTCGCAATTCTGACTACCCCGCAACCGGTGGTCGCAACTACTCTCTCGACCTTTCTTGTCGGTGAAGTTGTCGGCTGGCCGTTAGCACTGGGTGGAGCCCTTGTGATTGCCGGAATTGTGCTTATGGACGCTCCTGCCTTCGCGAAGCATGCCGGAAATTTACGAAGAAGAGTCACGGGATTGCAGTAAGAGGTTTGAATGTCTATCGCTGGCAAAAAAGTTGCGGTGCTCGTGGAACATCACTACCAGGATCTTGAAGTATGGTATCCCGTGATGCGCTTACGCGAAGCCGGAGTGAAAGTTCACTTGATCGGCACTGGATCTGCACCCGAATACGCAGGCAAATTCGGATATCCTGCTAAAGTGGACAAAACTGCAGACAAGATAAAGGCTGCCGGTTATGACGGGCTCGTCATACCTGGTGGTTGGGCTCCTGACAAACTAAGGATGTCCGAAGCGGTCTTGTCTCTCGTGCGCGAGATGGATCGCGCAAAGAAACCGATTGCGTGTATTTGTCACGGAGGATGGGTACTCGTTTCCGCAGGCGTTTTGCGCGGACGGAAAGTAACGAGTTATGTGGCGATTCGCGATGACATGGTGAACGCGGGCGCGAAGTGGGTAGACGAAGCCGTCGTGGTGGACAGGCACCTCATCACCTCGCGCAAGCCTGACGACCTGCCGGTTTTCATGATTGAATTTTTGAAGCAGCTTGCCGCCTGACGCATGACTCGCGGTGAAGTGGTTGCATTGCTGGAGGAGTACGCGCTGCTTCTCGATTTACTTGATGAAGAGGCGTTCCGCGCACGCGCTTTCGCGAATGCGGCCCGCCAACTCACGCAAGTGTCTGCAACTCTCGAAGAGCTTCTGATCGGCTCACGCCTGAAGATGGTTAAGGGTGTAGGTGCCGCGATTGAACAAGCGATACGCGACATTGCAGAGAGCGGAACATTTACTGAACTCGAACGTGCGAGGGACCGCGTTCCCCCTGGCGTATTAGACTTAATGCGCGTTGATGGTCTCGGTCCCAAAAAGGCTCGCGTACTGTGGCGCGAGGCACATATCTCTTCACTTGAAGAGCTGGACTCGGCCATCATGGCAGGCAAGCTTTCCGCTCTTTCAGGCTTTGGGGGCAAAACCCTTGAAAAATTCCGGGCCAGCATTGCTTTCCTGCAAACAATCGGCAAACGCAGGCTCCGGCATCATGCCAAAAGAATTGCGGCGGCGCTGACTGAACAAATCTTGGCACTTCCGCACGTCGACTCAGTTCACTTCTGTGGAAGCCTGCGTCGCAACTGTGAAACGATTGGTGATCTTGATTGCGCCGTGTGCGCATCACGTGAGCATCATAAGACCTCACGAGAGCTGATTTCGAGAATCGACGCTATCACGTGGAACAACAAGGACGGAGAGATTTGGTCTGGACGCACGACGGAAGGAATGGACATCGAGTTGTCCGTTTGCGCTCCCGATGAACTTGGGACAAGGCTTGTGCTCGCCACCGGTTCAAGAACTCACGTTGCCGAACTCCTGCGCCGCGCGGGTGAACTGCCCAACTCGCCGACTGAAGAACAGCTATACGGTATGCTCGGGCTTCAATTCGTTCCACCTGCACTGCGAGAGCAAACCACAGAGCCACGATTGTTAGGGGAACCTACGTATCCGTGCCCTGTTGAGAAGAAAGACATTCGAGGAATATTGCATATTCATTCGAACTACTCTGACGGACATCACTCCATTCGACAGATGGCAGAAGCCGCGATGCTGCGCGGCTATGAGTATATCGGGATTGCCGACCACTCCAAGTCGGCGGCTTACGCGGGAGGGCTTTCCACGGATCGCGTTATGGAACAGTGGGAAGAGATTGACTACTTGAATGATGAGCTTGCGCCGTTTCGCATTCTCAAAGGCACTGAATGTGATATCCTTGCTGACGGAAGTTTGGACTACGATGACGGTCTTCTGCGGGGATTTGATTACGTCGTTGCGTCAATTCATCAGGGTTTTCATATGTCCGAAGACGAGGCAACGACTCGCTTGTGCCGCGCTCTCGAGAATCCACACGTAGACATTCTTGGTCATGCCACCGGGCGTTTGCTCCTCAGGCGTGAAGGTTATCCAGTCAATCACGAAAAACTTTTGGAATGCGCGGCCGAGTACGGGAAATCGATCGAGTTGAACACGAATCCGCATCGTCTGGATCTTGACTGGCGGTGGTTCAAGCGCGCTATTGAACTCGAGATTCCCATTCCTCTGAACCCTGACGCGCACGCCGCAGATGGACTCGACGATATTGAATACGGTCTTGATCTGGCTGCTAAAGGACCGATCACGCAAGCACTTTGCCCTTCCGCATGGAGTGCTCACGAGTTCCTGCAATGGTGTCAAACTCACCCCCATCGATGACGAATCAATCAGCATCAAGGCTCTTCCAAAAACTCCCCGATGCGGACTTCCGTTCTCGCTGCCAGACATTGTGTGAGTTGCTTCGCCGAGATAACTCGGCATACGACTGGGTGGGCATCTACTGGGTAGACGGTGACGATCTCGTGCTCGGCCCCTGGTCGGGGAAGCAAGCAACTGAGCACACGCGCATTCCGATTTCACAGGGCATCTGCGGCGCAGCTGTTCGCGAGGGGCAAACCATTATCGTGGAGGACGTGCAGAATGATCCGCGATACCTTGCGTGTTTTCTCGAAACTCGCTCGGAAATCGTCGTTCCAATTCGTGCCGACGGCCTAATCATTGGCGAAATCGACATTGACGGCAAGCGCGTACGCGAGTTCGACGATAGAGACCAGGAATTTCTGGAAGAGCTATCGGAACTAATCGGTCGCGAGTGGCCGGGGCGATGGTGAACGACTCGCCGCTGATGATCTCCGTATCCGGAGTGCGCGGCATCGTCGGGCAAAGCATGACTGCCGAGGTTTGTTTGCGGTGGGCACAGGCATTTGGAAATCAATGCGCGCCCGGACCAGTCGTCGTGGGTGGCGACAGCCGTATCAGCAAGACAATGATGCGTGCTGCCACAATCTCCGGCTTGGCATCAGCGGGCGCTCGGATAATTGATATCGGAGTAGTCGCGACGCCCACAGTCGCACTTGCCGTGGAGTATCACCGAGCGAAGGGCGGTATTGCAATTACCGCCAGCCATAACCCGGCTGAATGGAACGCGCTGAAGTTTTATGGCGAGGACGGGTTATTCATTGACGAGGACCGTGGCAAGTTGCTGCACACGGCCGTAGCCTCAACACAGGCATACGACGTTGATGCTTTTCGCGTCGGACGTTATGAGCGCGACGAACTTGCGGTTGAGAGACACTTGAATGCCGTGCTCGCGATGCCTTTCTTGCGCGTTGACGAACTGAGGGGGCGGAAGTTTCGCGTCGGGCTGGACGCTGTGAATGGTTCAGGTGGCGAATTGCTCAAAAGGCTGTTGGAAACTCTCGGTTGTGATGTCGTGGGCTTTCATCTTGAACCAACTGGCAGGTTTCCTCGACAACCTGAACCGACTCCTGAAAATATCCGCGACGTGTGCCAAGCTATGCAAGATGCGCGTGTCGATATCGGCTTCGTTGTTGACCCCGATGCAGACCGACTTGCAATCATCCGGTCCGACGGTAAACCGGCGGGTGAAGAATTGACAATTTGCGCTGCTGCGCTGGCCGCGCTTCCTTATGTTCCCGGTCCCGTTGTCGTCAACTGCTCAACCAGTCTCGCAATCAGAGACATAGCAAACTGCTTTGAACGAACTGTCTATGAAACACGAGTTGGCGAGGCGCACGTTGCGCGGCGGATGAAGGAAGTTGGAGCGGCAGTTGGAGGGGAAGGTAACGGTGGAGTCATGCTGCCTTTGGTACATGCTTCCCGTGACTCGGCAGTAGGGGCGGCCTTAGTCTTGCAGGCCCTGCTTTCAGCAGACACTGCTTCTGCCGAATTCTTTGACGGAATGCCGCAGTACCATCTTGTAAAGCGAAAGCGCGAATTCTCTACGTTGATGGAGCAGGCTCGTGCTCTCGAACGTCTCGCGCAAATCACTGACCTGGGCGAAGCTGACACGCTGGACGGATTCAAGTGGAGAACGGTAGACGCATGGGTACAGGCAAGAGCCTCCAACACTGAACCGATTGTGCGAGTATTTGCAGAGGCTCCGACTCAAAGTGACGCAGAGCGGCTTGCGGCGAAAGTCTTAAATTTTCTTGATACACAATAACCACATCATAAATTTCTTATGGACAATGTAGCGGCAGTCATATTAGGCGGCGGACGAGGCACAAGATTGCATCCGTTAACCAAGCCCCGTTCAAAACCGGCCGTTCCGTTTGGCGGCATGTACAGGCTGATCGATATTCCAGTCTCAAATTGCCTGTATTCTCAACTGAGCAAGATTTATGTCATAACTCAGTTCAACTCTGCATCATTGAATCGCCATGTTTCAATGACGTACACGTTTGATGCATTCAGAAATGGATTTGTGACGATTCTTGCTGCTGAGCAGACCATTGATACAAGCGATTGGCTGCAGGGGACAGCCGATGCCGTGCGCAAGAACTTGCGTCACATTCGACCTGCTGAACCCACGGACGTTTTGATTCTTTCAGGAGATCACATCTACTGGATGAACTATCAGGGCATGCTCGCCCTTCACCGTAGAGCAAGAGCCGACATAACAATTGCAACTTATCCTGTTGCGCTCGAGGACGCCAAAAGATTCGGGATCATGAAGGTCAACGATGATGGTCGCATCGTGGAATTCAAGGAAAAGCCTGAATCCCCGAAAGACATTAAGAATTGGACACTCTCGGGTGAAGTGTTCAGGTCTGCCGACTTTGACTCCGAGGGACCGGTTGTTATGGCGTCAATGGGCATCTACTTGATACGCTGGGAAGCAATAGAACAACTGCTCGCTCCTGATACGGGATCAGATTTCGGAAAGCATGTGATTCCTTCAGCAATCAACACACATCGTGTGTTTGCCTACCCCTTCAGCGGGTATTGGGAGGACATTGGAACCATCGAATCCTACTATGATGCCAACCTCGCTTTGACGGATCCTCAACCAAAGTTCGCTTTGTTTGATCCGAACTACCGGTTATTCACGCGTCCGCGCTTTCTGCCCGGTGCGAGTATGCGCGAGGTGTATTCGAAACGGGCGTTAATCTGTGCCGGCTCACGAATTGAGCATGGTTCCATTGAGCATTCTATCCTCGGTACGCGTACGGTTGCAAAGTCAGGCATCAAAATCATTGACTCGGTCGTATGTGGCGCAGACTTCTATGAAAGTTCGGAGTCGTTGCAGTTGAATCGCGAAACGGGCCGACCGGACATAGGGATCGGCGGCGATACGTCAATCAGGAAAGCTATTGTTGACAAGAACGCCCGGATTGGGTACGGCGTGCGAATTGACCCAAGCGACAATGTTCCTGATCATGACGGCGAGGGTTACTCTGTGCGAGACGGAATCGTGATCATCGAAAAGGATGCCGTGATTCCTGACGGCGCCGTTATCCCTGGCAAATAGTGTGAATGTTGCAGAACTCATTGCCCGAAAACAAGACGGGGGCGGACTGTCAGACACTGAGATTACTGCGTTGATTAACGGATTTGTTGATGGAACGGTTCCCGACTATCAAATGTCCGCGCTGCTTATGGCGGTTTACTTTCGCGGGCTAAGTGATCAAGAGGGAAGGTGTTTTCTTAACGCGATGATCAGATCCGGCGAAGTGCTGTCGTTCCCGGATATCTCAGCCCGCAAAGTGGATAAACATTCCACTGGTGGCGTCGGCGACAAGACTTCATTGATTGTTGCCCCCGTTCTTGCCGAAGCAGGTGTTCCCGTCCCCATGATTTCAGGACGGGCACTCGGGCACACAGGCGGGACTCTTGACAAGCTTGAAAGCATTCGCGGATTGCGCGTTGTGCTGTCGCATCAGGAATTCTCAAGCATATTGCGCGCGCACGGCTGTGTGTTTGGCGCTCAGACGGACAACCTGGTTCCTGCCGACAAAAAGCTGTATGCCCTGCGCGACGTTACCTCCACCGTCGCCATCCCTCCGCTGATTGCCGCGAGCATTCTCTCGAAGAAGATAGCCGAGGGTACGAATGCACTCGTTATGGACGTCAAAATCGGCCCCGGCGGATTCCTGCCGACAGAGGAAGAAGCTCGGGAGTTAGCGCAGAGGCTTGTGACGTGGTCGGCGGACTGGAACGTCGAGACGATAGTCTATGGCACGGACATGCACGAACCGCTCGGCGACACAGCTGGCAACCTCATTGAAGTTGTCGAGTGCTTGAGCATACTGAAAAACGGCATCGGCGACGCAAGGTTGATCGAGTTGTGTGGTGTTCTTGGAGGTGCAATGCTGAAGCTCGGAGGGATCGTCCGCGATGTCGAATCAGGCAGGAAAGAGTTCCATAGAGTGCTGCAGAGTGGGGCTGCATACAGGCGTTTTCAGCGGATTGCCGAAGCACAAGGGGCGGATCCTTTCGTATGGAAGGAGCTCGAGTCAGGCGTAAACTCGGCATGCTCGCACGTGATAACTGCAGCGAGCAATGGAGTGCTCTCCGAGATTCGACCTCGTCAGATCGGACTCGGACTCGTCGAGCTGGGTGCGGGGCGACGAGTTGCTTCAGATAAGGTCGACCCTTTCGCCGGCATTCGATTTTTGAAGAAGCGTGGCGATTCGGTCAAGATTGGCGAACCGATTGCAATCGCACATTGGAGCGGCGCACCTTCCGGCAAGCCGCAAGGGATCTCACTTCTATCGGGAGCCTTTGAGATCTCCGATGGTCCGGCGGAGAATCGACCACTGGTTTATTTCGAAACTGCATAAGCGCTCGCGGCTGTAGCCGAACGTATCGAGCAGAAAGTGAAAGACGTATGGATGACTCTATTGAGAAGAAGGTTCGCACGCTCCGGCTGAAACTCCTGATGGCGGAAAGAGAGTTGCATGCTGCATCCGGCAAATGGAGACTTGGTGCGTTGCTGAAAGCTGGACACGCAAATGCTATGAATCGGGAGGTAGATAAGGTTACGGACCGATTGGAAGCAAAGATCGACAAATTACGCGCAGAAATCGCCGAGCTGACAGGAGAACCATTGCAAAGCGCGAATCCGGGCAAAGTGGTCGCTCCTGCCTCCAAGACAGCAGCGAAGAAGGAACCGGCGAAAGCTCCCGCTGACAAAAAGATGCAGACGCAAAGAACGGCGTCAAAGAAGTCCGCTGTCAAGAAAACCACTACGAAAAAGTCCGGGAAGAAGTGAGCGCGAACCACCTTAAGTAAACTAATAGGGCCGCGTTATTCGCGGCCCTTGTTCTCATTCGTGCAATAAGAACTTATTGAGCATGGTTGCGGAACTTCTCTTCGAGCTTTGCTTTCGGGAGAACTCCGGTTACAGTCTCGACGAGCTGCCCATTCTTAAAAAAGAGCACCTGCGGGATGTTCAGTACACCGTATTTGCGCGGCGTTTCCGGGTTGGCTGCGATGTCAATCTCGCCAATCACTGCCTTGCCATCCCAGTCAGGCGCAAGGTCTTCAAGTATGGCATGTATTTTCTTGCAGGGTGCGCACCATTCCGCCCCAAAGTCGAGAACGGCAAGTCGGTCGGCACGCAGGATTGTCTCTTCAAAATTTGCGTCTGTAACAGTGACCAAATTGGACACGTCAGCTCCTCTATTGTTGCAGTGTGTTAAAGGTTGTGGCGATCCAACAGGGCTATGAAGTCTTTTGCGGGCTTGAATCCCGTGAACCGAGTGATTTCGCGGTCGCCTTCCTGCAAGATCACTGTTGGCATCCCCGTGATCTTATACTTCTGCTTCATCTCCTTCACCCACGGGGTTTCTTTGGTGAAGTCAAGCTTTAGTCTGACAAACTCATCGACACGTTGTTGGACTGCCGGCACAATCCAGGTCTTTTCGTCAAGTTCTACACAAGCGACACACCAGTCGGCATATACGTCGATCAGCATGGGTTTGCCCGAGGATTCGGTCAGCCGCAGAGCTTCTTCCTCTTTGTTGACCATCCACTCTAATTCAGTTAGTGGGCCGGCGGATTCCGTCGTCGCGCCGATCGCATTTGGATAGAACGACTTGAAGAGGAATATCCCGCCGATCAAGAACACGATAAGTGTGAATGTTTTGCCAAGCCTCTGTTTCGCCGTGGCTTCGTCAGTTAATGAGTCGAAAGCGCCGGAAAAGACGGAAAACGCAATCAGCAGGACCGACCACGCCGCATAATATAGGTGTTCGGGAAGTGTAAGCCGGAGCATATAGATTGCTCCCGCCATCAGTATCCAGCCAAAGCCTTTCTTGACGGTTTCCATCCAGGAGCCGGCCCGAGGCAGTGCCTGAATCGCACCGGCAAAAGTTCCGATAACCAGAAACAGCAAGCCAAGCCCCAGTGAAAACGTGAATAGCAACGCCCAGCCGTAGAAAAGATCACCCGTGCGAGCAACCCACGCGAGCAGCGCGACGATCACTGGACCGACACATGGCGCCATCACCAAGCCTGAAGCCATGCCCAGCAAGAGCGGTCCGAAAAATCCTCTTTTTGCTGCGCCACCCGTCAGACTGGACTGCAGCGCGGCAGGCAACGCAATATCAAACGCGCCAAGCATGCTGATTCCCATGATGCCAAAGACTATCGCGATGACGATATTCACTACCGGGGATCCGGAAATCGAACCAAACAGCGTCCCCGTGGCGGCGGCAAAGAGTCCAAGTCCACTATAGACGATGGCGATGCCCAAGGCGAAAATCGTTGAAAGCATGAGGCCCCGCAACGGTTTCCCTGCACTTGAACCGCCGATGTATCCAATGGTTATTGGAATGACCGGATACACACACGGCGTGAAACTTGCGAGGATTCCGCCAAGGAAAGCAACAAGAAACGCCGTCCACGAGCCGCCCTCAAGCGCTGCGAGCAAGCGCGCTTCAAGTCCCTTTGGCTCTTCTTGTTCACCTGTTGCTCGGGCGTCCGCAAAAATCCGTTCGTTGGCGGCGATGACTTGAGAACCCGCAGCGCGAATCTCAAGCGAAGTTGTGAGCCTCTTTTCTTCAGGCAGAAAGCATACTTCCTGTCCGTACTCTTGACAAATCTGATAGCCGGCCTCGACTGGAATTACATGTGTCCCAAGCACGGCGTCAGGTGCGGCGGTAACCGGAACGCGCACGAGCACGTCACCGCGATAGCAAACCTCATCGTGGAATGGCTCCCCCTTCGGAAATTGCGGTTCGCCAAATAGAAGGCCCAGCGTATCTGAAACCGTTACATAGAATAGCCCAAACTCGACGTCCGTAATGTGGTGTTTTGCTGGTACACTGAACAGCAGGCCGAGTTCCGAGGTGCCGTCCGCCGCGATCGCATCTGTGCTCCATATCGCTCGCACCGGCACGCCGGGCGAGACTGGCCCGCCGTCTGCATCTGCCCTGAGAGGTGCCGAACCTAAAAGGGTCGCTACGACAAGTACAAAGGGTGCAATCCAAGCCATGTGCTGTTGAAACTCAATTATATTTAGATAATCTTATATACACGATTTACTATTCGGAGGTTCCCTTGAAAATCATACTAAAGCACTCAGGCCAAATGGCCTTTCTGGCGAAAGCTGATTCAAATCACTGGGTTCCCGTGGATGCTGGCCCGGTTTCGGGAGGCGGAAACGGGGCATCTTCCCCCATCGAGATGCTCGTGATCGCGGCCGGAGGCTGCGTAAGCATGGACATGGTCTTTATCTTCGGAAAGAGCCGCAAGCCCTTCACCCGCTTTGAGATGGAAGTAGAAGCGAACCGAGCGGAAACTCATCCTCGCAGAATTATTTCCCTTCACTTTCATGCGCAGGTTGAGGGTCCCGAAATGACGCCGGACATGATTGAAAAAGCACTCAATCTGTCGCTAACGAAGTACTGTTCTGTCACGCTCTCCCTCGACCGTTCCGTCGTCCTGCGGGCCTCGTACACTTGCAACGGCCAGCCAGGAGTGGAATGGGAAGTGGAGCGAAACGCGGAAATCTATCAGTAGCTACTCAGCATCCGCGCCAACTCGAGTCCCTCCGTGCATCATTGCAAGGTAGGAGAGAAATCCGCCTGTGGAGGGGCGAGGCTTCCGCGCGGGACGACCACGCAAAGGCCAGTTATCTCTTAGCCACTCTTCCACAGTTTTGTAGACAGGAAATAGTCGCTCCGCGGCGCGAAACTCCGGCGTGTGAAAGCGTCTGCCCCCTGTGGGACCCTCTGTGATGCCAAAGTACAGATGCAGCATCTCGTGGTGCATCACACCCGCAACCACCATTTCAGGAATTCGTGCATCATCCAACGCGGAGTTAATCGTAATCACGCGCTTCTCCACGTCACAAAGACCCAGCGTGTAACGCCAGCGATTCCGGCTCCAGCGAATCACTGGCTGCCGAAGTTCACACTTGAACATCACGTCGTTTATGACGTCAAAGCAGTTCTGAAGATCGTAAACCAACCCTTGCGGTTTATGTCGAGGACCGCGGCGGGAGGAAGCCAGTGGCGGTTCCGGCGGGAGCGGAGTGGAAATTGTCTCTGATATCAGTCCAAAAAGTTCAAACTGATACGGGTCGGGAACAGGTCGGGTGCGTCCTACGGCTCCCACGTGGTTCCGTCAGCGTTAGGCAACAATCTCTCAACAGTCGGTTCCGGCAATTCGTTCTGGGCACCCTCGTGTTGAATCCCGTCGAGCTTGCGTTCCAATTGTCCAAGATCTCGATTGGCTTGCTCCATGTTGTTCCCCGCTTGCAGGACCTGCTTTGTGGCCTTCTGAAAGCTGTCCTTAACCTTCGAGAGGTCGCCCCCCAGACCCCTTAAGAGTCCCGTAATGTGCCTTGCACTTTCCGAGATTTGCATTCCCTTGAACCCAATGACTGTGACTTGCAGCAAAGCCCAAAACGACGTCGGAGACGTTGGATAAACACCTTTCTTGCGAGCGTGCTCCATCAGGTCAGGGATTGACAGCATCTCATAGTACACCCCCTCGGCGGGAACATACATGACGGCAAACAGCAAGGTCTCGGGTGGCCGAATGTACTTGTCGGCGATGTCGTCAACATGCTTCTTAACCGCTCGCACAAACTCTTTACGCGCCACCTCTGCTTCTGAATCATCCTGCGCAGCCCGCAATCGGTTGTAGGCTTCGAGTGGAAACTTGCTGTCAACAGGCAGCCAACCGTGGGGGTTCTTGATCACGGCATCGACGCGCCCAGTGCCTAACGGGTATTGGATTTCAAACTGACTCGGATGAAGGCAGTCGCGCAGCATCCGCTCCATCTCTATTTCACCCAATTCGCCGCGCAACTTCGGGGCTTTGAGAATCCCCTGCAACTCCTCCAGTTCTTGAGAAAAGCGTTGAATCTTCTCGTTCGTTGTGTGCAGTTCTACAAGTCTCTCGGTCACGCCCTTAAAGAGACCTTCGTTGCGGGTGATAGTTTCTGAAAGCTTCTCGTCTACCTTCTTCTGAATCTCGGCCAGCTTGGCTTCGTTGGACTGCTGCAGCAGCCTGAACTGTTCGGTGAGCGACGTGACTCCTTCGCTTAGGGCTTGTCGCGACTCGGCACGTGCTTTGGACTGGTCTGCGCTTAGTGTCTCACGTAGACCTTCAAGGCTGCCGCGGAATGTCTCAATACTCTCCCTCAACTCCTTCCGTGCAATCTCCTGTTCTCCCGCAAACTCCTTCCTCGATTCACGCAACTCTGTAGACAAGGTCGCTTGATTCTCTTGACGCGTACGCTCAATGCTCTCCTGAAGCGCGGAGATTCTGCTTTCCAAGCTGGCAGTTCTCTCCCGCTCGACATCTGAACGATTTGAGAGGCGGGTCAATTGCACCCAGAGGGCCAATCCAAGCACGGCAATCGCCGCCAAAAGGAGATAAGTAGAAATGTCCATGATTAGTTAATCAAATAAGTTAACGAACTAACCCCTAATCCGCAACGGCTTGGATGGTCGAAGCGTTCGTGTTTATCGTTAAATTCTCATAAATAGTTATTTATTATTTGCTTAATATGGGGATGTTTCAATACTTTGAGAATGGGAATGACTTCTAAACCCCGTGAGAAGAGGACTTCAACGGTCGCGTTGGACAAGGTGGTGAGAATTGAAGCATCCAAAACGGGAATAGCCCTCCCTGCCGTGATTTCCGGTTGATTTTCAGAGTTCAAATCACGATAATAAGGAATAGAGCATATTTACTGATTGCCTTAAATTCATCCTCACAGGGTCGACACAAATGTCATTGATTCACGAGAAATTATCAAAAACGCTACCGGCCTACCAGGAGATTGTAAAATCCCTCGCCAAGACCCATGGCGACAAGGTCATCGATTCGGTTACGGTTGGCGCACTACTCGGAGGCCAGCGCGGCATAAAGTCCTTGCTTTGCGATACCTCTGAGGTTCCAGCCGACAAAGGTTTGATCATCCGCGGCATACCCGTGATGGAACTGGTGGATAAACTCCCCGAAGAAGTCATGTGGCTTCTATTTACGGGTGAAATGCCCACAGCTTCAGAACTCGCGGATCTACAGAGTGATCTTGAAAAGCGCCGACACGTACCGGACTTCGTGTGGCACGCGATGGAAGCTTTGCCCAAAGACAGCCACCCTATGGCAGTCTTTAACCTCTTGATCTTAACACTCGAGCGGGATTCGGTATTCCGGAAGCGCTACGACGAAGGCATGGGCAAGGAAGAATACTGGAAGGCAGCACTTGAAGACAGTTTGAACCTGATCGCGCGCATTCCTGAAATCGCCGCAGGTGTGTATCGCTGGCGGTACGATCTCGGGCCGCGGATTGCGCCCAAGCCAGGACTTGATTGGGCTGCAAACTATGCTCACATGTTGGGCGTGGAAGACAAAGATGGTGGCCTCAAGAGGCTAATGAGGCTTTACATGGTGCTGCACACTGACCATGAAAGCGGCAACGTCTCGGCTCACACTTGTCATTGCGTAGCCTCCGCACTCTCTGACCCGTACTACGCTGTCAGTGCAGGGTTAAATGGACTTGCCGGTCCGTTGCACGGTTTGGCAAATCAAGAGGTCCTGCAGTGGTTGCTGGATGTTCTGAAGAAATTCAATGGCAACCCCTCTGATGAACAGCTTGACGCTTTTGCTCATGAAACTCTTTCGTCCGGCCGCGTGATCCCGGGATATGGTCATGCAGTTCTCAGAGTGGTGGATCCGCGTTTCACAGCCTTCCTCGAATTCGGGAAGAAGGAATGTCCTGACGGTCCCGTCTTCAAGCTGGCCGAACAGGTCTTCCGTGTCGTCCCTGAAATCCTCAAGGGGATTCAAAAGATCAAGGATCCGTGGCCGAATGTCGATTCGATTTCCGGCAGTCTGCTGCACCACTACGGTGTTACGCAGCCTCGCTATTATACGGTCATGTTCGGTGTTTCGCGGGCCATAGGCATGTGCTCGCAGATTGTGATGAGCAGAGCCTGGGGTGAGCCGATTCAAAGACCCAAATCTATTTCCATCAGCCAATTGAAGAAACTCGCCGAAGCTTAGGCGAGTAACTCCCCAGAGTAAAAGCCCGGCGTTAGCGCGCCGGGCTTTTCTTTCCGTTACTGTGAACTGCTATTGCGAACCGGTGCGTAACGGTTTGAAGCGCGAAGCTGGATCACACTTGCCAACCAATGCGGCCTCAATACTCCGAGTCACAGCATCGCGAAATCCCGTGAGACTAACTAACCCCGCAGCTGTTTCAACCGGACACCCTCCAAGATGAATTGAGTCTTCAGCCAGCCGCTCTAACAAGTCTGCTGCGCGCCGAGCAGTGCGGGCTTCATCATCCGGATGAAGGACCCAAACTCGTACGTCTCCAGTGTCCAACGTTCCCCAAACGGCAACGTCCAGGCTTCGGTCACGCGCAAGTTCATCGACACGTTCATCAAAGTCGACAAGTGCTTCGGCC
The DNA here is from genome assembly GCA_023382385.1 of bacterium. Taxonomy (NCBI): domain Bacteria; species bacterium. Next base: position 322,904 of record JAHDVH010000003.1, read on the forward strand.
GGCAGACGGAACCTTCCACGAGATCTGTGGGGGAACAACCTCGTCAGAGTTCGCGGCAACCTCAGAAGGTTTTGCCATATCTGGTTGACTCGGGCGGCTTCGTTCGTCGTCGTGTGCTGCACGTTCTGCAGTGCGTCCAATGTAAGCGACTCGTCCCACTCAACGGCGAGCAGCGTCACCGCGCGATCTGTAACGAAATTGTCGTTCCCCTGTCGAAGTGCTCGGGTTGCGGTCTTTGTGTAGAATGGAATCGCCGACGGCTGCGGCGACTGAGAACGCCATACTCGATACAACTCGCCAAGCTGCTCCACGCTCTCGCACTCAGCCAACAACAGAGTCCGTGACTTGGGAAGCGACTCAATGGCCAGCTCGAAGCGAGTGAAAACCCCGTAGCGCGCTTGACTTCCAAACAAAAGCGGCGAGACATCCACTCCGTCGCTGCTCAGACCTGGCCCCGTATGGAAAATAGTTCCGTCGTAACCTATCCACTCCATGCAACGAAGGTTTGATAAGACCCCACCGCTCCGCAGGCAGCGCAGTCCCTCCTGCGCGTTTGCAAACAAGGTTCCCAATGTCTCGCCAGGTTCAATCGGGTGCAAGGGCGGCCATGTTAGCCCCCGTTGCGCCAAATCCACCGCCATTGACTCAAGCAGATTTCCAGAAAAAAACCACATTCCTTTCCCATCTGAAGACAACCTACAGGGTCCCACAAGTTTGTGCGTGAGCACAAGCATCGCACCCTCTAACTCCTGAACGGCGGCAGGATGCTGTCCGGACGCTACCGCTACTCGAATCTCCTTTTCCGCCGCAAAGCGCAGGGCTGCTTGAAGATCTTCGACTGAAGTCGGCTCAATAATCAGATCCGGCAAGTCGTTCTTCCGCAATGATCCGCTCAGCAGTGCGAGCATGTGTTTCTGTGCAGCATGCACAGTCATGCCCGGCGCATGCTTCTTGAGCTTCGCAAATCGGTCAAAGATGATCACGTCTTGCTCGCTGCGCCTTGCGTCGACCCGCTGGACTCTTTGCTATCAGAAGAACTGCTTTTGCTTGAGTCGCTGCTTCCACTGGGTGATTTCTTAGCGTAGTCTGTAATGTAGAAGCCCGAACCTTTGAAGATGAGTCCACTTCCCGCCGAAATCCTGCGCTCCGCGCGCCCGCCGCAGATCGGACAAACTTCGAGTGCAGGATCGAGCATGCTCTGAAATTCCTCAAACTCATGCTTGTTTTCACAAACGTATTCGTAGGTCGGCATGGGGTGATTCTTGTTAAGACTTGATATCTGAAACAGCTGCGGCGATTCGATTCACAGACTCGATTAAGATTTCATCCGATGTTGCAAACGACAGCCGAATGCAGTCCGGTGCTCGAAACGCGGTGCCCGGAACGATCGCCACATGATACTTGTCCAGCAGATACTCGGCAAAGGCCGTTGCTTCCTTTAGTGGTTTCCCATTGATTGACCCGGTCATCATGGCCGGTATCTGCGGGAATGCATAGAACGCTCCCTCCGGCTTCGGGATTCGAATTCCCGGGACATCCTTCAAGGCTGCATGACAGATATCGCGCCGGCGTACAAAATCCTTGTTCATCATCTCAGGATAAGCAGTGCCGCTTTGAATTCCCGCTAACGCCGCCTTTTGTGAAATCGAACACGGCGAGGAAGTCATCTGGCTCTGAATTCGCGCGATGGCGTCCGATACTTCAAGTGGTGCGGCCCCATATCCAATCCGCCAGCCGGTCATTGCGAAACTCTTCGATACTCCATTCACGACGACCGTTCGCTCCATCATGCCCGGGAAATGCGCAGGGCTGACGTGCTCCCGCCCGTCAAAACGTAAGTACTCGTATATTTCGTCCGAAATCACATAAGTGCGATGACGCCTCAGAACAGTTGAAATCGCCTCCATTTCCGCGCCGGAAAGCACTGCTCCTGTGGGATTGCATGGACTGTTCAGCATGATTACTTTGGTTCTCGGAGATATCAACCGCTCCAAGACTTCCGCCCGCAAATGGAACCCGTCCTCCACTTTCGTCGGAGCGAAAACCACTTCCCCACCCGCCAGCCATACCAGTTCAGGATAAGAAAGCCAGCACGGTTCGGGAATGATCACTTCATCACCGGGCTCCACCAGCGCGAGCAGTGCGCTGGCCAGTATGTGTTTGGCGCCGTTGCCCACCACAATCTGTTGCGGAGCATAGTCGAGGTCGTTATCCCGCTTGAGCTTCTCGCAAATCGCTTGGCGAAGCTCCATGATGCCCGAGGCCGCGGTATACTTCGTGAAATTATCGTCAATCGCTTTATGACCGGCCTGCTTAACTTCCGGCGGGGATGGGTGGTCCGGCTCACCGACAGACAAATCGTAAATCTTCACCCCCTGCTTTTGCAGAGTGCGCACCTTTTCAACTATCGCCAACGTTTGAGAAATCGACAGGCGAGAGACACGGGACGTTAGCACGTTATACCTTTCAATATAAATTAGAATTCTTCCTGCCAGAACAAGACGCGAAACCGATCGTCGGCAGGTTTCATTACTGTAAATCTTGCAAACCCAATGAGCGGCGATAAGTTGTCCAGAACAAGCTGATACTGCGCTCGAAACTCAATCAAACTGTCCGAGGTTGCGAGCTCCAACGTTTCGCTTGGGATTCCCGCCCAAATCAGAGAGATGCGATCATATGCACGGAATAGTCGAGCTGTTGCACGCAAATCTGTTTCGCGAAACCAGCCGTCGTGCCGCTGCAAGTCGAGATCAAAGTAGCGGAATTGAAACGACTCATCCAACAGCTCTGAGTAACGCAGGGAATCCTCAAGCTCATAGGCAGTGACAAAATTCTCCAGCAACCCGCCGACAGTCTGCGCGTCAGACCAAATTGTGCCCGCATCGCCGCGCAGTGCCGGCGCAAATGGATTCGTGCAGCTTGTCGCGACGACGGCAGCAAGCAGAATGGTCAGCGCGATTGCACGAGTGCCTTGAGATCGCTCCATGAGGCAAGCTCCTCGGTTCGACGATCGGACCACCCGACGATCTCCCAATACCCCTGACTCCCAATTCTCATTGAAAACTCAGCTTCTCCGGCCATCGGTCCGGGTGCACCGCTTAGCGCGACCTGAGCCGTTAGATCGTATCGAGTCGTCACGCGAGCTGTATCACCTATGACAGTCTGTTCCGTTGCGGTAAACAAAACGAAGATAACGCTGTCCCGCGGCAGCACACCCTCACCAAGCAGACTGTTAATATGTGCCAGTTCACGTGCATAGTCCCAATCAGCGATTGAGGGCTGCTGCAATAGGACCTGCGGATCAGCGAAAAAGGCAAAACTGTCCGGCTGAAATGAGCGCATATAGTTTGACGCGTTCCGCTCAAACAATGCCAAAGTCAGATTGGTCAGAACTTCCGATGGCGTGAGAGGAACCTCCCAACTTCCACGCGCACCGACAGGGTCTTCCGGGTCGCGAGTCTGAAACAGATCGCAACCAATGACCAGCACGGCCGTCAAGAGGAAGATGGATACAGCAAGTTTGCTCAAATTACCATGAACCAGGTCAACAGCAGCACCGGCGCGAGAAACGGCAGCGAGTACTTGACTATATACTCAACGAAGGTTGGCGTCGGGAGCTTCTCGTGCTCGGCGATTGCTTTGCACATGAAATTCGGACCGTTCCCGATATACGTAACCGCACCGAAAAACACAGCGGCGATTGAAATGGTTCGCAACATGTCTGGGTGTTCAATCGCGAATCGCATGACTTCTGCCTTGCTTCCGACGTCCATATCATAGAGTCCCATGGCGGTCGTCAGGAAATTCAAGTACGTCGGCGCGTTATCGAGTGCGGCGGAGAGGCCGCCAGTAAGCCAATAAAACTGCGTGGCTGTTTGAATACCAAGTGCACCCGCATTGTGCGCAAGCCAATCCAGTGCCGGCATCATCGCGGCAAATATACCGAAGAACAGGATTGCAACTTCCTGCACGGGGTGGAAGTTGAAGTTGTTGCGTTCGTGAATATGCTTCGGCGTAAGGAAGTAAGATCCGACCGCGGCACCTATCATCAGGAATTCCCGTACAAGCAGAGGCTTTTGCACAAACGCTGCGCCAATGATGATTGCCAGAAACGGCAAATTCACAAGCCCGCGAACGCGGAATCTATCTTCCAGTTCGGCAGCTTCGTGCTCGAACTCGGAGTGCTTATCATATTCGCGCTTGTCCAGTATATAAAAGAGGAATAGCAGGATCGAAATTGCAATGGCCCACTTGTACCAAAGCATTTCAAAGACCCAGAAGAACGGTACACCTCTTAGATAGCCGAGAAACAACGGCGGATCGCCGATCGGCGTCAGCGCTCCACCGCAATTGGATACGATGAAGATAAAGAACGCAATGTGATACTTCTGGAACCGCCATGAATTGCCGCGCATAAACGGCCTTATCAGGATCATGGATGCGCCGGTTGTACCGACCAAGTTCGCAAGTACCGCGCCTATTCCAAGAATTGCAAGATTCTGATGTGGTGTCAAGCGACCGGTCATCGCGACAAGCAGGCCGCCGGAAACCACATACAGTGATCCGATTAAAGCAATAAAAGAGAAATACTCGTGCCCGACGTGCAAGACGTGCTCGGTCGCGTGTCTGCCAAGAATATAGTAACCAACAACTAGCAGACCCAAAGGCACCGTCAGCCACGGATAGTACTTCTCCCAGAACTTCGGATTGATCAACGGCCAGATGGCAATCTGGAGCAGAATCAAGGCAAAGGGGATCGCCCAGAAGAGCGTCGGTGGATCGCCACCGAGTGAAAGCAGTGGTAGAGTCGCTGGAAGAGTCAAGATTTTACGTCAGGTGTGTGACCGAGCGCCGGATCCACTCGGTAAGGGTTGGGCGAAAGTTTTCACGTGCAGCTTTTGTTTCTCTGCATCGTCGCGGAATCTCAATATGCATTCCAATTTGACAGACATCTCGGTGTAAAGAACCAAACTGCTTGGCGCGCATTGCAAGATATCGCAGTTTGTCTATCGGTTCAATGGCAAGCTCAGGTGCCCCGGCCTGCAACTTCGCAACCTCGTAATAACTCTGTTTGATCGCGTGAGCGGTGCTGGAGTCAATGCCAACGGTTGCAACTTCAATGTTCGCATGGCGACGATGGCCGTGCAACTCGATCAGCAACGTGAGCGGAAATCCTCCGCACGCCTCTTGCAATGCCTTCACGTACGCTCGAAAGACAATTCTAGCGCGGTCCGTCTCATGTTCAGCGCTTCCTCTTCCTTCCGACTCGGTGGGACGGTTCACGTGAATGTGTCTGCCGATTGAAGCTGGAATCCGGTTCCCGTCATCATCACGAAAGTTCCTTGCAAGCACTTCGCCGCAACTCAAGTCGGCAGCCAGTCGATTTGCGAAATACTCCGTCCAGTTGTCGAAGCTCACGTGAGGTGCGGCCACCACAATCGCCGGTACTGTGTCGCAGATTCGCTTAACGACAATTTCGGTGGGAATCAGTTCCTGCAGTTTCTCCCGCAGACCTTCGCGCGTATACTCCCTCCCATCGCTCGCTGAGTAAAGCGCAACACCAGACCTAAGCGCAGACGACAGTTCCGTGATCAAGCGATTGTCAGCGTCATCCATCGTTCATAGCGGTCAAATACTTCCAGGAGGCTCTCGCTAAGGTATCCAAAGCCGCGCTCGTCTTGGGTCAGAACGTCGCCACTCGCAATTTCTTCACGACTTGCCCAGATCCACTCTGAATGCTCGCGGCTGAGTATAGGTTCTCCGCTTTCGGATCGCGCCACGTAATTGATGCACAGGAGTGGTTCAGACTCGCTGCTGATTCTGCCATACCAGGTATGAGCTACACCGATGATCTGAACGTCAAGTCTTGTTTCCTCCCGAATCTCACGAAGCACACCTGCGACCGGATCTTCCCCGACCTCAAGGCGGCCGCCAGGCGGCGCAAATACAAATGGAGAAGCCGTTCGCTTCAGCAGAAGTAGCCGGCCGTTTCGGAAGACGTAGGCCGCCGCTGCCACGCGGTGCGTAAGTGTTGACATCAGATGCTGTCCAGTATGCTGACGGTTGTGTCGCCGAATACTCGAGACTTGCGAAGTTTCAGCCCCACAATATCTGGCGGGGCCTGCCGTTTTGAGTGTTCAAACACGATTACTCCTCCTGAAGCCAGAAGCTTGGAATCGAGAATCTGATCCATTAAATCAGCAGGATTTACCTTTTCGTAGGGAGGATCTGCGAAGATGATGTTGAAAGGTTCGGTAAATCGACCAGCGGTATGCAGGAAATGCAGAACGTCTTCGCAGTGCACGACTGAGCGATCTTCAAGGTGATATTGCAGGAGCGCGCGCTTCATCCGCTTCTCGGCTTCGCGCGATTTGTCGACAAATACAGCGACGTCTGCACCTCGCTTCAAGGCCATCACTCCATAGGATCCGACGCCTGCATACAAATCCAGCACACGGGTACCTGGAATGTCAGCACGTAGCATGTCAAAGACCGACTCCAGTGTCCTCGCCGAGGTGGGGCGCAACTCGATGTGCCCCTTTCCGCGGCGCAAACCGGCGGAGATGCGGACTGCCATGTTCAGTCTCCTTGCAAAAGACCACTCCAAGTGGTCGATGTCACAGTTGAGTAATCGTAACGCGCTCGCGCAAGACAGCCAACTTCTTCGGCCCGATACCCGAAACATTTTCGAGCTCGTCAATTGATTGAAACGGACCATTCGCGTTCCGATAGGCTATGATGCGCTCAGCGAGAACAGGGCCGATGCCGGGCAAATGCTCCAACCGCTCCGCGTCTGCGGAATTTAGATCGACGGGCTTTGCGAGTTCCATGGATCTGGCCCGTAGAGCAGAATCTGCCAGCGCGACCAATTCAGGGTTGCGGCCAAGAGACACAAGTCGCGCCTTTCCAGCTGAACTCCTGCCTGTCCATTGCTCTCGCAGCTCCAGCGCAGTTCCAGTCAGAAAACTCAACCCCAACAGCCAAAGGAGTGCACGACGACTAAAGTCAAATTTCCAAATCACTGCCCAAATGCTTCTTTGACTCGACCAAAGAACCCCTTCTCATTGGTTTGGACTTTGAAGTTCTCGCTGTCACGGAGTTTCTCGATCATGCCCCGTTCCGTGGAGCTTAGTTTCCTCGGCACGTGAAGATCTATTTCCACCAGTTGATCACCGCGACCGTATCCGTTCAAAGCCGGCAGCCCTTTGCCCCGCATACGCAGTATCTTTCCTGGTGTTAATCCGGCTTCTAACTTCAATTGTGCTTTGCCGGACAATGTCGGCACTTCAACAGTGTCGCCAAGAAGTAGCTGAGGAATTGAAACTCTCAGCTTGTAGATAATGTTGTCTCCATCCCGCTCGAAATACTCATGATCCCGTTCTTCGATCAAGACAATCAAATCTCCTGCGGGGCCGTTTCGCGGCCCCGAATGCCCTTCCCCACGAAGCGTCAAGTACTGTCCACTTGCGACGCCCGCCGGAATGTCAACATGAATCGTGTCCTCGACACGCACACGACCTTCTCCGTTACATGTCTTGCAGGGATTTGCTACAACCTTGCCTTCTCCGTGACATTGCGGACAGGTCTGAACATTGACGAACTGACCGAGAATTGTCCGTGACACCTGACGGACTTGCCCTTGACCGCGACATGTGGGACATTCCGTCGGCGCGCTTCCTGATGCCGCACCGCTTCCCTTGCACGTTTCGCATGGCCGCAATCGCTTGACCCGAATTGTCTTGCGGACACCTTCAGAAATCTCCTCAAGCGTCAAGGATAGCTTCAGCTGTAAATCATTTCCCCGCACACGAGCCGAACCACGCCCTCCCCCGCGCGACTGACCGAAAAAGTCGCCAAACATGCCGCCTTCCATGAATTGGCGGAGCGCATCTGATAAGTCAAACTCAAAACTTCCGCCTTGCTGCCCGGGTCGAAATCCTCCTCCAGCCATGGCATGCCCGAAGCGGTCATACTGTGCTCGCTTATCCTGATCTGACAACACTGCGTAGGCTTCGCCTACTTCCTTGAATTTCTCTTCGGCGGTTGCATCGCCTTTATTACGGTCCGGGTGATACTGCATCGCGAGCTTGCGGTAAGCCTTCTTAATCTCCTCCTGTGTCGCACCGCGATTTACACCCAGCACCTCATAATAGTCGCGCTTCGCCATCTACTCTTGATCCTCCCCTTCTCGCTGCTCCTCTTCCGGCTCGCAAGAAACGATCACTTGTGCGTGACGAATCACTCGCTCCCCGAGCCGATAGCCCGGCGTTACCTCCTCCAGCACCACGTTCGCTGGAAAACCTGCACGCGGCTGCATCATGATCGCATCGTGTTCCTCGGGATTGAACACCTTCCCTCTGCACTCGAGTTTCGTAATCCGCTGCGATTCGAGGTAACTCTTGAACTTCTGCTGTATCAACTCAATCCCGCGGCGCAAGCTCGCTTCATCAGCACTCGCATTCTCCACCGTGCGATTCATATCATCGTAGACAGTCAATAAATTCAGGAGCAGACTCTCCGCGACGCTGTCTCGCAGCAATTCAATTTCCGCTCGCGTACGCTTGCGGAAATTGTCAAACTCCGCAAGAGCGCGGACATATTTGTCTCTCCACTCCTCCGCTTCGCGACGAGCAAGCTCCAGCTCGTTACTCTGAGACGACTCGAGCGATGGGCCTTCCGACGTAACTTGGGTCTCGTCGATTCCCAGAGAATCCATTACTTCACGGTCTTTGTTGTTAGGTTCGTTCATATCTATCTATTACGAAAGGCGTTTTGTGACCACGCGCGCGGTGTATTCAAGAAGCGTCGTCAGCCGCGAATAGTCCATCCGCGTCGGACCGATCACTCCAAGTTTCCCTGCACTGGAAGCCGTCTTGTAGTCCGCGGCGATCACAGACAGCTCTTTGGCTCTTGAATCGAGATTCTCGCGGCCAATCGTTATTGATATCGGTCCCCGCAGATCGGGACTCTGCAGCAAGTGAATGATGATATCTTTGTCTTCCACTAGCTCGATAATCCCGCGCATCGAACCGGGTGTCGAAAACTCCGGCTGATTGATGACCTGTGCTCGTCCGCCGATCTTCACATTATCTGTTGTCGAAAAGTTAAACAACTCGTCTGTTGACTCTACGAATAGCCTGATCAGGCTTTGGGGAGTCTCCCCGAGATTCTGCATCCGCTCCGCGATCTGCCCGCGAATCTCGCCAACCCTTAATCCTGCGAGGCGGCGATTCAGAGCCCTTGTCACCTCGTGAACCGACTTCTCACTCATCTCCTGATCAAGTTCGAGCATGATCGACTTCATCGGGCCGGACTTCAGGCTGATGACAACCAGCAATCTGCGCTCGGACAAGCGCGCGAGTTCAATCCGGTCCAGCACCGCGCTCTGCAGCTCAGGAATCACGACCACGCCTAATAAATGAGAAGCGGACGCCAAGACACGCGTCGTCGCGTCAAGCACTGACTCGAGTTCAGCGGGAACCGATTCAATTTCACGCTCGATACTCTCGCGTTCTTCACCTGACAAGTCGGCAAGCTCCATGATATCGTCCACGTAGAGACGGTACCCGAGATCCGAGGGCATCCGCCCCGCCGAAGTGTGCGGATGACTAAGAAGCCCCATTTCTTCAAGATCCGCCATGACATTTCGAATCGTCGCAGCAGACAGATTTATCCCGAACTTTCGCGCAATATGCCGGGATCCCACCGGATTTGCCGTCAGGATAAAGTGCTGAACAACTGCGCGCAGGATCAGCCGCTCACGGTCAGTCAGCTTCGGATTTGGTCGTTGTATCGTCATTGGGCGTATTGAGTCTAATCTAATAAGATAACGAGATATCGGCCCATTGTCAAGCCCAACCGATATACCCAACCACTATACAATTAATTACTTGCACGGTTTCGAGCACCTTTGGGACTTTTGCCTGCGGATTGTTGCCGACGGCCGGTCAATACCCACTCTGCGCCTCTCTTACCCGCGGCTGCCTGTCAAGTTCCCAAACGAAAACGCCCGGCAGGAAACTGTCGGGCGTCGCACATCGTACAGTGTGATTCGCTAAATGCTGCCGGTGATGTGGAAACCGAACACGACTCCTGTCAGAGTGAAGCAGTAAACATCCTCATTCCCCAACCCAAATGCTTGAAACTTCCCTACCTGAATCGCCTCCACCAAGCGGTCGGTGTTCTGCAGCATCTCAATCGTTTCGCGACACAAGAACTGGCGCGTTTGATTCGGGGCCAAAGCCAGCCCCTCAAACACCTTAAATGCGTCCGATCGGCTCCGTACCGCAACCGGGTTGCCGGCGGGATCAAAGTTCAGATCCATCACGATCCAAATCTCCCCTGACACCGGAGTGCTCAGGTGATTCTCGGCCAAGACGCTGATGCAGCCGTCCTCGACGCCTTCAATGGTGAAGTCGCTCCAGTCGCTATTGTCTGTCAGGTCCACCGTCACGCCTTCCATCTGTGCATCCAGCACTCCCCCGCCGCGTACCGACGTGCTGCGTGTGTCAGTCGTAATCGTTCCGTCCACCTCTTGCGAAACGAAGGCAGTGCCCGAGACAAAGCCGCATCCGCTAACGAACAGCAGCAGGGCAGCCGAGCATGCTAAGTAGATTTTGTTCATTTTGCTCTCCTTGTCGCTTAGTTGGAGGATTTGGCTTTAATCGGAATGAAATACTGGACGCCGAGCATTGTCTGCCAGTTCTTCCGCGAAGCATTGTTGTCATGGAACGGCATAACCAAAAGAGACGTCATCACATCAAGATAGATCTTCCTCTGGTAAAGGTTGAAACCTGCACCGAAGCCTCCGCTCATGCCGGTGAGTGTCTCATCCTCCTTGTAGTCCGCACCAGCCGCAACAGAGTTGGACGACACTCCAAGATGGAGGTACGGCCAGAAGCTGGCAGGGTCCTTTTTGGCCAAAAGGAGGTTCAGGCCAAAACCGGTGAGCGTTCCGCCCGGAATCGTCAGCGTAGGTTCACCCGGAAAGTCGATGTCCTCTTCAACGTCTCCCTGCGAGCTGCTCCTGAAGAGTACCTGACCGTGCAGCGGCCCAACAATATTTCCCCGAACCGAGATCCCGAACATCGGTCCTTGGCCTACATCCTCCTGGATGACAGGAAGATCAAATCCGCCATGCAAACCCACGCCAAGTGGGTAGTCGGCCAGAGCTGGCAAGGCCAACAGCCCTGTCACCAAAAGGATTCCCAAGATTCTCATTAACTTGCTCCTTGAGTAAAGTGGAATTCACAGGCAATGTACAAACAGATTGTCTAAGTATCAACAATTTCTAACTATTCAAAAACTTTCGTCGTGTTCGCTTCCGAGTTTGTTTTCCTCCAACAGGTTGACTACATTGTGACTTGCCTATCTGGAGGAACCTCTATGTTTCTTGCTTGTGTACTCTTCTCTTTTGCTCTGGTCCTGCCCGCAGTCGCCGACCCGGGCGATACGACTGTCGTCATCACCTTTACCCAAGAACTGCACAACTTTGCCGCGGGCGGCCGCGATAACATCGCCACCTTTACGTTCCCTGAGCCAAGCCTCGAGTGCAGTCAGATTACGATGGTCTACCGTCTCGACTGTCCGAGCGCCCCAGGCGACTGCGACCCATGGGACAGAACTGCCCGCCTTTATGTGCAGCGTGCCCTGACCGACTCGACCCACGAAGACATCGAAATCGCGCGCGTCATTACTCCCTATGACATAACCGGCAGCGGCAGGCCGGGCCATTGCCAATGGGAATTCGACATGATGGAGTATCAGTCTCTGTTGCGCGGCGAGGTGACTCTCCACAGCTTTGTCGACACTTGGATTGGCGGCAATCAAGGCTGGCTGGTCACCTGTACTTTCTACTTTGTGGAAGGGGATATGGCCATCACACCTTATCGAGTTGAACAGCTTTGGAACTACGGCGGGCTGGTGTATGGGAATCCGGACAATCCCATTGACAACTATCTTGACTTCTCGTTTGTGCCCGTAGATGCGCAGGCAGAGTTCGCCACCGTGCGGCTTTGGACCACCGGACACGGGCAGGGCAACACCCACAACGCCGCTGAATTCTCGCAGAAAAGGCACGGGGTGTGGGTTGGACTGGATTACTATGAACACCTGCTATGGCGTAACGACTGTGCATCTAATCCGTGCAGTCCGCAAGGCGGTACATGGCAATTCAATCGTGCCGGCTGGTGTCCGGGTGACCGCGTGTTCCCGTGGGACATCCCTTTTCTCCAAGTTGAACCCGGCTCCACAATTGATATCTGGCCGACCATTGAGACATACGAAAATCTCTGTCGACCAAACAACCCGGATTGTGTTTCCGGTGTAACCTGCACGGACTGCAACTACAACAGTACGGGTCATACGGAACCCGTCTATATCACGGCAGGGCAGGTCATCTTCTGGACCACCCAAAGTGTGGACGCGGGCGAGACACCTATCCCTGTTCCCGCGTCCGCAGTTCTACACCAGAACTTTCCGAATCCGTTCAATCCTCAGACTACGATTTCCTTTACGCTTGCGTCAGAAGGGCAAACACTATTGCAGGTGTTTGATGTCCAGGGACGTGAGGTACAGACTCTGCTGAATCGTAACCTCCCTCGTGGACAGCATCAAGTGCGCTTCGATGGCACCGGCTTGGCCAGCGGCGTCTACTTCACAAGATTGGAGACTCGAAACGAAGTCTTCACGCGGAAAATGTTGCTGATGAAGTGACAGAAACTCGCTCCATCGGAAAGCCCCCGCGTGCGCGGGGGCTTTTTGTATCGACAATTGATTGTCTGCTATTTGTGCTTGCCCGCTGAGACATAAGGAGCGAACGCCTCAAACACGAAATGGCTCCACACCTTATCCACGATTGCGGCAAGTTCCTCGTTCACTTGACCGAGCATTTGCACCGTGACTGTGAGCTGCGTGCTGTCACCGTCTGCAGAAAATTCGTAAGTCACCACGTTCGTCAGTGCCCGACCCGAAAGACCCAGCGGTCCTTCGTAGCGTATCATTGCCGGTCGGTCAGCAAGTATGACTGTCGCATGAAGTGCGCCGTTGCCTTGATCGTCAAACTCCTCGATGAATCGGCCACCCACCCAGGGTTCGAGGCGCAGAGCGTGCGGCTGTTCGCGAAAAGAGTGATCCCACCAACCCGAGATGTCCCCTGTCATTGCGTCGAAGATTTCTGTGGTCGATCCCGGCAGTTTTGCCTTCTGCACACTCGTGAAACTGCCGTCCGAGTTGATTGTCAACTCCGCGCGACTCCCGATGGCGAACAACAGGATGATTGTGAGTCCCGCCTTTCCCATACTCTCCCTCCTGAATCGAAGTTTATGGCAATGTGACTTGATGCTCGGACTTGATTGTCCAACCCGAACCGAACCCGCTGATTCGCAAAGCCTCTTCCCAGTTGAATCGGGAGAGCCTTCGCAACAGGGCCGGATTGCGGAGCGTGTAGCTTCCGTCGCTCCGGACCGTAATCCCCCAAGTTATGCCAGCCAGCTGAGTCACCGACTTTGGCCCGGTGCGTTTCACTAACCACGACTCGAAATTAAAACCGCTGTCATGGGTCGGGCGGTCCAATAACCAGTATCTTCCATCCGCAAACACTCTGCTTGACAGAACTGGATTAGTGTAGTCTTTAACAGAGTAGTATGCAGGGTCCTCGTCTTCGCCTCTTGCTCCCGGCAGGCCTGATCCCCCGCTCTGAGGATCAATTCGCGGGTAGCCCGGCCTATCTTGTCGTTCCGCAAGCTGCCACCACTCGACTTCTTGTTCGCGAATTCCCAGTTCGCCGTAAGGCTCGAAAGCCAGTCGCAAATCGCCCTCAGGACCCAATGGCCGAACTATGATCCATCCAAGTGTGTCCTGCCCCGCAATGACCGCGAAAGCATCGCCGCTTGCAGAAGAATCAGCCCCATTCCTCGCCATGCCCTGCAAAATGATCAAAGCCGCCAGCCCAATCCCCGCACACAGCAAGGTCAGTTGGCTGCGTGGGCGAAGAAATATGGGCTTAGCAGGGAGAGGAGTTATAGTTTCGTAGATATGTGACACAGGTTACAGAACAGCCTACGACTTGTTTGTAACTACAAGATAATAAAGTAAATCTTTTGCCGCACAATCTCTTACAGCTTGATCTGCAACTTGCGAACCTCCTGTTAATTTCGTATACTGTGTTCCAACAATGAACACTGTTCAGAGGGTATGAGTGGCGATAGTTGACCGTAAGTTGCGGGAAAAAGCTGAGATGCGCTCCAGAATTCTGGAGTCTGCTAAAGCTTTGTTCGCGGAAGACGGTTTTCAAAATGTCTCTATCCGTAAGATTGCCGACAAGATCGAGTATAGCCCGGCGACTATCTATCTGTATTTTAAGGATAAAGACGCTATTCTGTTCGCCCTCCATAATGAAGGGTTTCGCGCGCTGTTTACCCGTCAACGTGATTTTGTCAGAATCGCTGACCCAGTCCAGCGACTTCGCAAACTTCTCAGCGGATACCTCGACTTTGCCTTGGAAGAGCCTGAATATTATGATCTTATGTTCATGCTTTTCACGCCTCTTCCTAAGCTGCTGAGAACATCTGAATGGCGGTTCGGACGAAGGGCCTATAGAACGTTGCATCATACCATTGTCGAGTGTCAGGGTCGAGGATACCTCGCAGGGACATCTCCGGACGCCGCGGCACTTGGCATGTGGGGCGCCGTTCACGGAATCGCCGCGCTACTCCTGCGGCGTAGGGCTTCCATGCTGCCTGAGGAAGACCTGCCACGACTGGCTCGTGAGGGCGTGGCCATGCTTGAGCAGCATCTGCTGCCCGCGAAACCAAAGTAGAATTTCTCCTGTTAATTAATCGTTCCAGTAAGATAGTCGGTAAGCGATTTATCGCTTGCCCACGGGCCGCCAAGGTTACCCGGCCGCAACGACCCCGTGTCAATCCACTCCACCGGGTTTAGGAAGGACACCATGAAGAAGACGTTGTTTGTAGCTCTTTGGGTCGCACCGCTGCTGTTCTTGGCGGGTTGCGCTGAACCGCCGAAGGCGGAATCTGATGCCGCCAATGCCGCTTTGCAGGCTGCTAAGACTGCAGAAGCTGATCAGTATGCCGGTCAGGCATACAATGCCGCGCGTGATACGCTGAATGCCGCGTTGGCCGCAGTGAAGGAGCAGGATGGCAAGTTCGCGCTGTTCCGCAACTACGACGCCGCCAAGGCGCAGTTGGTCAAGGCCACTGAAATGGCCAATCAAGCCGGTCAGGCCGCTGCCGCTGAGAAGGATCGCCTGAAGAATGAACTCACAACCATGCAGATGGAGCTTGTCGCTGCTTTGGCTGCCGCTGACACCGCGTTGATGAAGGCTCCGGTCGGCAAGGGCAACAAGGCTGACATCGAGTTGATAAAGAGCGATCTGTCCGCCGCACGCACGGCCTTTGATGCCGCCGTGGCTGATTTCAATCAGGGCAAGTATCTGACCGCGCGTACCAAGATGCAGACTGTCAGACAGCGCGTCACGAACATCACCAACGAAATCGCAACCGCGACTGAAAAGGCCAAAGGCAAGAAGTAGGATTCATGTGCCGCGTATGCGGCATCTGAAGTGATCGAAAGCAGGGAGCCGCACACCCGGTGCGGCTCCCTGTATGTTCAAAGGACAAAAACTCTCAACGACTTTCTCTCTCTATTCGGATGCCCCGCCTCTACGTCGCTGTTTTGCTCATCTCCCTCGCCATCCTTGGCGCAGGGTGTGATACTCCGCCGCTCGCAGATATGGTTCGGGCCGAGTCGGCGCTCGTCCGCTGCCGCACCGGCATCATAAAACAGTATGCCTCCGCTGAAGTTGAAGCCGGCGAAGTTGCAATGCAGAAAGCCCGCGAGGAGATGGCTTATCAGCAGGGACGCTGGTCATTGCTTCGCAAGTACGACTCGGCGGACTCCCTGATTGCCTACGCTCGGTCGCTGATTCAGATTGCCGAAGACTCAGCGGCCGTCCGGCGAGCGACGGCCTATGCGTACGCCAAGAGCGAGATTGATGATCTCGGCGAAGATCTCTCGCTGTGGCGCAAATCGCTCGACCAGAAGTTGACTCTTTACGGCGCTGAAAAACTCTGGACTCTCGCCCAGATGAGTCAGGCAAATGCCATCAGCTTGATGACACAAGAGGATTTGGAAGGTGCACTGGAATCCGCACAAGAATGCCGAGAACATCTGGCCGCGCTGCGAGACGCCCTGAATAACCACGATGTTGATGAGCAAGAGCGAATTCGCATGGCCAGAACATGGGTCGCGCATACGCTTGAGAACAGCCGGCGGAACGGAAACGTCGCGATTATCGTTGATAAAGAAGAGAAGATGCTCCACGTCATTGATAGTGGAAAGAAAATAAAATCATATCGTTGCGACCTCGGTTTCAATGCCGCGTATCAGAAGATGTTCGCAGGCGACGGCGCGACGCCAGAAGGCCGCTACCAAGTTACCAAGGTCGTGCATTCAAGCCGCTACTTCAAAGCGCTCCTGCTTGATTATCCTAACGAAGATGACAAAAAGCGCTTTGCCGCAAACAAACGCTCTGGTCGAATCTCTCAGCGCGCGGGTATCGGCAAACTTATCGAAATTCACGGACACGGCGGACAGAACAAAGACTGGACCGACGGATGTGTCGCCCTTGCCGACCGTGATATGCTCGATATTCTGAAATTCGCGACAGTCGGAACACCCGTCACTATCGTGCGAAAATTGGAGGGCTTCCAATGATCAGAATTGTCCTTATTATTGTCGTCGTGATCGGCGTGCTGGTCTCGCTGGCTTTTGCGCTCTCCAGCAAACCTGCCGAACTCCCAACGCCGCAAATTATCGCACGGATGGACTCTCTGCTCGCAACACCGCCTGATGAGAAATCGCTGAGCAAGGAAGTCAAGCAGTTGCGCAAGGAGCTTGAAAAAAGTGTTCCTAAGTCAAAGTATGTCGTCATTGACCGAAACAGCAATACAGCCTATCTCCGCACAGCTGATTCCGTGTTATACAAAGCGGTTTGCTCCACCGGTTCGGGGGGTGAGTTAACCGATCCCAAGAGCGGCCGCAAATGGGTCTTTCACACTCCCAGCGGTGTCTTTGCCATCAAAAACAAGATCGTTGAACCGTGGTGGCGCAAGCCTGACTGGGCCTTCATTGAAGACAATGAGCCGATTCCCTCCAACAATTCTGACCGGTTGGACCCGAACGTCATGGGTGACTACGCCATGGGATTTGGTGACGGTTACTTTATTCACGGCACTCTCTACGAAAGACTATTAGGAATGTCGGTCAGCCACGGCTGTGTTCGACTCGGCTCGGATGACTTGAAATACATCTACGACCGTGTCCCCATCGGGACAGGAGTCTATGTTTACTAAGTGGGGACTTACCGCCGCCTTACTGATTGCAAGCTGTCACGCTGCTCTGGCACAGTCCGACAGCTTACTCAAAGAGTGGCGCTCTCTGACTGTGCGCAACGAGCTGGTCAAGTCGAACGCTCCTTACCTTGTGCTGGATTCCCAGTCACAGAGGGTAGAGATTCGATTGGGTGGCGGCGTGGTCTGGGAAATGGAAGAAGACTCCGGGACGGCCAAACTGAATGTCAAGAAGTTCATCGAGGACTTTCATCCCGATTCCGCGCTTGTCTATAGCGTCGCATCGGTTCAGCTTCTGAAATATGAACCTCGCTTCCCCGATTCATTGCTCGAAATCGTCAGCGGAGCTATGGATATGGATCCTTCTCTCTTGCAGCGTGAGATTCCGGTGATGTTCGAAGTGCAGTGGAGGCACGGTCCAAAGCTCTTGGTTCATTCCAAGCCGGAAGGACAGCCCATTCCAGTCCAGATCTCTTGGCGCGTGAAACTTGATCGTTGGCTGTCTAAGTTCGGCGGGTCGGCGGTGTATGATGTGCAGATCGATCGCGAACATGCATTGACTTTGTATCGTGTCCTGCGCGAAGGCGCGCCCCTCCTCGTTATCCGATAGAATTTCGACTTCCTTAAACATGAACGGGGCCTCCCAAATGGGAGGCCCCGCTGCATTGCTTATGCGGCCCTGCTTACTTTAGCAATAGCATCTTGCGCGTTGCCGTGAAGTTCCCGGCATCGAGGCGGTAGAAGTACACTCCGCTCGGCAGTGATGCGGCATCAAAGGACACCGTATAGGAACCGGCAGTCTGGCTGCGGCTCACAAGCGTCGTCACTTCTTCGCCCGTGACTGTGAAAATCTTCAACGTCACCTTGGCGGCATCCGCCAGCGTATAGCTGATGTTCGTCTCGGGGTTGAACGGGTTCGGGAAATTCTGCGCCAATGCAAACTCGCTCACTGTCCCTGTTCCGCGCGGTGTCGCGCTGGCGATCTGCGAATGCACGCTACGGCTGCCATCAAGGTCAACGATCGTCAAGCGATAGTTGTAAGCCGTGCCGGCAACGACGTTGCCGTCGGTGAACGTATAATGTGTCTCCGACGAGCTTTCACCGCGAGCTTGCAGCTGAGCGACGGTCGACCACGCATTCAGGTCGGTCGAGCGGTCCAGTATGAAGTGACTGGTCGCTTGCTCAGTGGCAGTGCTCCAATTCACGCGAACCGCATTCTCCAGACCGACGGCGCTGAACGATGCCATCTGCACGGGCAGAATGTCGTCAATCGTGATGCAGAAACAACCTGCGTAGTCGTCGCCGTCCGGTGGAATCAACTGCCGATTTGCGTCAGCGAGCAGACACAGCACGAGATACCAGTTCATGTCCTCGCCTTGACGAATCTCCCAGCTGATCTCGCCGCTGCCCGGCGAACAGTCCGGAACATCACACTCAATGCAGCCCGGAACGTACGTGAAATCCGTAAACACCGGCGGATTGTACGGTGTGTTCAAGTGAATCCACAGTTCCTGCGCACAGCAACACAAACTAACACAGTAGGAACCTGCTCCGGAAATCTCACCCGGTCCCCACGTCTCGCAGCAGTAAACCTGAATGTCGAGCGTCTGCGGTTGGCCGTTGTCAACAATACTGGCAAGGCGGTTGCCGCCGCATTCCCAATTGCAAACTCCGCCGTCATTGCGCTGGAACTTGTATTGAATCGAGGGATTCGAGCCACCGACAAAGACAAACGTGCCCTCCCAGATTCCGTCGTTGTTGAAATCGTTCATTGCGCCGTTCGGATTGCACATGCTCCAGCCGAGGAAGTCGCCTGTGAAGAACACGCCGCCTTCGAACAAGTCGGGGTTCACACAGTTCATATCCACGCGGAACGTAACTGCCACATCGGCCGAGAGGCCCGGCTGAATATGCAGCGTAAATGGCGGGCTGTTGCCTGCCTGATCCTGCGCGCCTTCATACCAGCTATCGTCAGAGATGTCGCGAATCCTGACATAGAAATAGGTGTCTTCTCCACCTACTGTCGAACTGGAGGGAATCGTCCCCCACCATTCATCGTTGTTGCCGATCTCCACGTTGTAGGCCATCATCACGGAATCATAATCTGCGGCGCTGGCGGTCTTGTAGTACAACCAGCCTTCTACGTCTGCGCACGGGCCGGGCGAATCCGTACAGCCGCCCTTCCAAACCTGCACGTAGACTCCGATGTTGTCGGTCGGGAGATAAGTTTGGCCGCTCGTGGGCCAAATCTGGCCGGCCCAGCCAATTGCTGCATGAGCACTTGTTGTGCCGAGGGCCATTAGCGTTAAACAGATAAACAAGGTCTTAAAAGATTTCATAAAACTGCTCCGTATCCTTTCATGGTGACATGTTGTTGCAGACGCAGTATAGCTAATATATTCTTCATGGACTCTGATGTCAATATGTCGGTATACTAATAATGATTTTCATGGCAGTTTGCCCGTTTCGTCACAGGAATCAAACCTCTTATTAACCGGATGTTTATTCTATATCTATGGCTTTTGGTTGGTTTGCAAACGGTGCAAATACATTGCTGAACAACAATGACCCACTCTATTGGGAGGCGTGAACTTGAGACTTCCAGAAACTTGACAGTCCACTTTCATCTGAATATCTTCCGTCAGCCTCTGGCATGCATGGTTAACTCCCGCATATTCTCCAACTAATTCCCTTAATTTGATTTTCATTCTCGACAATTACGATTCATTTACTTTTAATCTCGTCCAAGCTGTCAACAGACTTGGAGTTGAAACAGTCACCGCGAGAAATGACGAAATCACCGCCGCAGAAGTCCTTGAGTTAGGCCCTTCAGGAATTATCCTCTCGCCCGGGCCGGGGAGACCCGAAAATGCGGGAAATATGCCGAAAATACTAAGTGCTGCGCTGGATAAAGTCCCGATTCTCGGCGTCTGTCTGGGTCACCAAATGATCGGTTTGCTGTTGGGGGCACAAGTGGTAGCTGCTTCCAATATCGTCCACGGAAAGTCAACAAGAATACACCATGACGGACTTGGCGTGTTTCATGGCCTGCCCAATCCGTTTTCCGCTGGTCGGTACCATTCCCTAATCGTTTCCCCGGAGGCCCTACCCGAAGACTTAACAATCTCGGCGCGAACTGACGGAGGCGAAATCATGGGGTTACGTCACCGGAGGCTACCCGTTGAGGGAGTCCAATTCCACCCTGAATCGATCCTGACCCCGGAGGGCGATCTGTTGCTTCTGAATTTTGTTCGGTTAACTTCTGGTTGTGTCTGACGTCCCCTGCAGACCCGTGAATCCTTCTCTAAGTTCTTGTTTGGATTAACCAAACATGGGATGCGTTGAGTGCGGCCGAAAGCTTGTAAGTCCTTCAGAAAATCTGTATCTTCTGAGACTTGGAACAATTGGCCATGTGCCTTCGTTAACCTTCTGATCCCTCGGGAGCCGACACGATGATGTCAAACAAAAATTCACACAAGGTTTTGCAAATCACTATGAAGACACTTTTCTCCCTGATGCTGGCGACGTTCGTGCTCGCTTCCGTCGGTTGCGGCCAATCGGGCGCCAAGCAGGAGGCCGTCAAGGTTGCCGATGCAAAGAAACTGAATTTCACCTACCAAACGACCGAAGGGCAGACGGTGGACGCACGCCAATTC
The DNA here is from genome assembly GCA_023382385.1 of bacterium. Lineage (NCBI taxonomy): Bacteria > bacterium. Next base: position 343,929 of record JAHDVH010000003.1, read on the forward strand.
TACGGCAAGGTCGTCATCGTCGACATTTGGGATACGTGGTGTGGTCCCTGTCGGAAAGGTATTCCGCATTTCGTCGAACTTTACGACCAGTACAATGGGCAAGTTGAAATCGTGGGTTTGGCCTTTGGCCGCTATGGCGCACCGAAAGTCAAGGAATTCGCGGACCAGATGAAGATCAATTATCCTAACGGTCTCTTTAGCGACGAAGCCGCTACGCAGTTTGGTCGCCCGCGCTCGATTCCCACCTGCTTCATCATTGACAAGAAAGGTGAAATCGTCGAGACTGTGGTTGGCTATCGCCCGAAAGAGTATTTTGAGGAAAAGATTCAGGCTCTGCTGAAGTCTTAATCCCCGGACAAGTATATATTGCAAATTATTGTGGAGTTTCTATCATGCCGAATACCGCTGCAGCCGCCGTGCTGAAGGTTACTGATCAGTCCTTCGGTGATACCGTTAAGTCAAACAAACTGTTGGTCGTGGATTGTTACGCGGATTGGTGCGGCCCCTGTCGCATGATTGCGCCGATCGTTGAGGATCTTGCCAATGAATACGCAGGTCGTGTGGCATTTGCAAAAGTAGACGTGGATCAGTCTCCCGATGTCAGCCGTCAGTTCCATGTCAGTTCGATTCCCACCCTCTTGTTCTTCAAGAATGGGGAAATGGTGGATCGCCAGATCGGTGCCCTGCCCAAGCACGCCTTGCAAGCTCGCGTCGAGTCGCTGCTCGCAAATTGATCCTCATTCCGTAGTTCTCATGTTATTAGCCCCGTGAGATCATGGGGCTATTCATTTCTCTACAAACCAAACTCTCGGGGAGAAACATGTCCGACAAAAAGACAATTGCAGTTATGGGGGCCACCGGTGCCCAGGGTGGCGGATTGGTACGAGCCATACTCGCCAATCCGCAAAGTGGCTTTACGGCTCGAGCCGTGACTCGCGATCCCAATTCCGAAAAGGCCAAGGCACTTGCCGCACTCGGTGCTGAGGTGGTAGCCGCTGATATTGAAGATGTCGAGAGCTTAAAGCGCGCGTACAACGGCGCCTACGGCGTCTTCGGCGTTACGTTCTTCTGGGATCACTTCAGTCCGCAAAAGGAAACAGCGCACGCTAAGGCTATGGCTGACGCAGCAAAAGCGGTTGGTGTCAAGCACTTCATTTGGTCAACTCTTGAAGACACGCGGAAGTTCATGCCGCTCAGTGACACGCGCATGCCCACGCTGCAGGAAGCTTACAAGGTTCCGCACTTCGACGGAAAAGGCGAAGTGGATGCCTACTTTGCGGAAATCGGTGTGCCGACAACCAATCTGCTAACCAGCTTCTATTGGGACAATCTTGTCCACTTCGGTCTTGGCCCGCAGAAGACTCCGGAAGGGAACCTTGCCATCTTTATTCCCATGGGCGACAAGCTCCTTCCGGGAATTGCAGCTGAAGATATCGGCAAGTGCGCATTTGGTATTTTCCAGCGCGGAGAGGAGTACATCGGCAAGACGGTCGGCATCGCCGGCGACCACCTTACCGCTGATTCTATGGCAGCCGAGTTGACCCGCGCCATCGGCAAGCAGATCGTCAACGTGTCGCTGCCTTTTGAAGTCTATCGCGGTTTGGGATTCCCGGGTGCCGACGACATGGGGAACATGTTTCAATTCAAGCACGACTTCGAAAAAGAGTTCGTCGGTGCGCGTGACTTAAACGTCTCACGTTCGCTGAATCCCGAACTCAAGAGCTTCGCTCAATGGTTGAAGGAATACGCATCGCGCATCCCGATTCCTGAATAAGACTGCTGTGATCCCAGCGAAAGACCTCCCCGAAGGGACTCTTGCGCTCCAAGGCGATGAACATGTGAGAGGCAAAACAGAGAACCCCGGCCATTGGCCGGGGTTCTTAATGTTCAACTTCTCAATTTAGTTGCGTTTGGCTACAACTCTAAAACACTCCGCTTCTTCACTCGCGAAGATGACCAGCTCCGTTCCCGTTGTTGTCATCGGCGGATTCGGCCAGGTTCCGTACTCGGTTGATGCATAGACATCATATGCCGTCGCTCCGAATATCGGAGTCCAGCGCAGATGCAGACTGTCTCCTTCAACTTGCATCGTCAACTCAGGCGCGGCCAGCGGTCCAATCACTTCCTGAATGAACCACTGTGCATTCTGAGGAGTGATCTGCACGTGATCCTGATTGTTCACTGGATAGTAGACCGAATCAAATGGTGTTAAGTCATAAAGATTCGGTGCACCTGCAATATTGAAGAACGGATCTGCCACATTCAGGTCCAGCGCGCTGATCGATGGAATGAAGCAGTGCGAGGGATAGAGAGCCTGAATATCGCCGTACGGTGCCGGCACAGCGGCCAGCTCTTCCATCGTGGCAGTTAATCCGCCGGGTGCGTTGTCCCACGGCAGGCACGGCGCAATGAATACATTGCTGAATCTGTCCGGCAGTGGCCAAATGACGTTGATCTCACCCTGCAACACACGGGTATTGACCGTGTTGCTGACTGCCCATACATTGCCGCGAATATCCACAAGAAAGCTGTCATACACCCAGCGAATGATCTGTGCACCCGGCGCGTATCCGCTGTTCTGCTGCGTGCTGCTTCCATTAATAACTGAAACCAGCCGCGGCTGCGACGGATAGTCTCCCAGTGAGGCTAAATCGCTCTGCAGAGCCGCAAACAACGGATCGGGGTTCGCCGTCCCGCTCCCGGATGACGAGAAGTGATACAGAAGCAGCTGGCGAGGAGCTGGAGTCAAGAGTGCGTCTCGAGCCGCGGCCGCTTCCGCCGCCTCGCTCGCAAAGAAGTCCGCCCAGTGCTGTATTCCAACCGGTATGTTTGCGCCGTTCTGCGGCGAATCAACTGAAATGAACGTCGACACGTTATGCTCGAGATTGTTCGCTTCCATGTAGGTCAGAGCATATCGTGTCGTGATGCCGCCGAGACTCGTCCCGATCATTACCAGAGGATGAATTCCGCCCGTCGCGGAGTTGATCTCCTCTATCAACTCCTGAACCAGGAACGCGTTGTCTTGAACGTGCATGGTCGAGTTGCCGTAGTTCAGCACAACAGCATCGAATCCGATCTCAAGCAATGTCTCGATGAGCAACTCCTGATTCATCAAGTCGTATAGCTCGTCCCAATTCAAACTGTTGTTCAAATCCAGGCCTTCCACCAGCACGATAGGACGGGTGAGCATACTGTGTCCCGGCGCGTACAGGATATACGCCTCGCCGCTCGCAGGAGTCCCCGAGAAGCTGTGGCTTGCGGTAAGCTGCCATGTCTCAGAAGGTGCGGGCGCGTCAAGCGAGCGCACGTCGAGGCGCGTCCGTGCGAATAGAACCTCACCGGAAGCCAACGTAACTCGCGCCGTGATTAGCTTCTCGCCCGTCGTGGCGTAGGATATGAGAGTTTTCTCTTCCGCGATTTTCCTATATCCCGAGCCATCAGAGAAGTCAACATCGAGAGAGGCAATCTCTCCGGCGTTTCCGAACATGTGACGCTCCCGGTCGAATTTGAAGACAACGTCTTCGCCGTGATAGGTCCATTCGTTCAGCACAGTCATTGCAACCGTGCGCTCGGTGGTCAGTAATTCTGTTCGCATTCCGGTTATCTGCCCGTTGTCATACTGAAGCAGGCTGTCCATGAGCCATTTGTCCGCGACGCGTTGATACTCATAGATCATCAGCATCAGCGGATAGTCGCCCGCGCGCTGCGCAATCTGACGGTCGCGGCGAAGTTCATCATACGCAGGAATCGTGTTCGGCGTCAAAGATGCACGCTTCAACTCGAACGCAATCTGCTCCCACGTCGAAAACGTCGCTGCGGGAGCCGCAAGTGTGCCATCGAAGTGCTCCAGTCCGGAGAGCGGTGTCGCGAGATCGTAAAGGATGCCGCTCGACAGCGGACTTTCTTTCATCCCGCCATACCGCGACTCCAACTGGCCCACGATCATGCTTTTCAATTCATCCAACTCGACACTCCCGAAAACCAACCGCGGAAGCACGACAAGAAACGCAAACAACGAAATTCTCATCATCAGCAATACACCTGTTCTTTGAAAGTTGGCTCACTTCTTAAGGTACGACCTCGCCCTTGAATCTGCAAGCCTCTTAGACCACAAAACAGCCCTCGACGCGTGTCGAGGGCTGCTTCACCTGTGCCTTTTTGCGAATTAGCGGGCTTTCGCCTGCTCAGGGAGGCGCTCCTCAACTGCCAGTGCCGACACTGCGATCACATGGTAGAATGCCTTGGGCGATCCATCGTAGGCAATCGTCAGCGATGTCCCCGATGTTGTGCCCTCTAACGTCAGGAAGGGTCCTTCCGGCTCCGGCGACGACCATAGCTCATAGAGCGGCGCACCGCTGCTTGTCCAGTTAAACTGGAGTTGATTCGTCCCGGGCAAGAAAAGAATTGTGAGGTTCGTCGGGGCAGGGATTGATCCTACCATGAACTCCACCGGCACAACGACAAGCCCTTCGTCAGGATCGCTTGTTTGAATCAAGAGATCGCCCGTATACGTTCCCGCAGGCAATTCCCCGGCGTCGAATGTCACAGGAATCGTCACACAATTCCCCGGATCAATCGTTCCGGCTTCCGGAGGCGTAATCGTCAGCCAATCCACTGCCGCCTTGAGTTCTATCGCCATGTTACTGTGCAGATAGGCCGCGTTATAGACGACCTGCAAGCCAACAGTGCCGGCTTCGTTGTTTAAGCCGATCGTGCAGGATGCTAATCCGGCCGAACCGAGAACTAAGTCCTCGTATTGCAGCACAATGCGCCCGTTCGCATAAAGTAAGACTTGGAACGTGTAAAAATCTCCCGTTCCGGGATAGTGCGCGATGTTGTCCCACTCGACAATGAACCTATTGTTGGCAACGTCGTGGTACGTGTAAACCGTGCCGCCGGCTGGTGGGTATAGGTCATCCCAAAACGGAGCAATCATCGCCAGTGGTCCGGACGGATAAGGCAAAGGCTGATTGAAGTAGGCGGCATTCGCTGCGCCAAAGTGAATGTTACCGTTCGATGAAATCTTGACCGAGGTGTAGCTGATTCCGTAGAATGAAAACGCGAACGGTAAGTTTACTGTCACAGTCTGATCGTCTCCGGTCACACCTGCGTTCGTTCCAATGGCGTTAATCTCAAACCAGCTATACGTGGGTCCGCCTGCTTCGTCTGAGTCGATCCAGCGATAGCCAAACGCATCCGGCCCGCCCTGTGCGTCTATAGGCGAACGACCGTCGCGATTCTCGATTTCAAGTTCCGGCTTCTCGCCGCGATTAATCGCTTCGATCAGGCTAATCTGCTCCTTCGTCATGACCACTTCCGTCGGCGCAACATAGCTTGACAGCGCGAGCGTCGGAGTCGTCTGATCCCAATCGATCTGCCAACTTAGAGGACACTCTCCGATATTGCAGATTTGCAGGGATCCTGTATCGGTTCCACCAATCGGTGCTGAGCCTGTCAATGAGGCCGGTGCAATGGTGACCTCACCAAATCCGTCACAGCCCGGTCCTGTTGAGAAGTAAACCGTGCGTCCCGCTTCCTGTCCCCACGAATTCGCGTCGGCCGCGCCGTTGCACACATATTGCGAATAAACACCGGCTGCAGTCTTGATGCCGACGGTCGTCGCGCTCGTTTGCGTCAACGGCTCGTCGTACTGGAACAGAATGTGATTGTCGCCGGTCGCCGAGGAATAGAAGCCCTGATCATAAATGATGATCTGGAAGCTCGATTGGCCGCCCCCACTGAAATGGCTGATCTGATAGAATGAAATCACCAGCCAATGGTTTGCAGCATCGTAGTAGTAGGCCACCTGACCTGAATAGGTCGTCATGTCGTCCCAGTTCGGATACAGTCCCGCTGGCATACTGCTCGGGAAACATGTGTTCGACCACGATGTTGCGCTGTTGCCGAATGTGACATAACCGTTGGACCCGATATAGTAGCTCGTGTACGTCGTGCCGTAGAACTGGAAAGGAAACGGGAAATTGATCGCTGTAGTTGCCCCGTCGTCTACCGAGTTTAGCACAGCCGTGCCGCTTCCGCCTTCCATAGGCGTAATCGCCCGCCACACGAGGGGGAATCCTCCCACGTCCACGTTTTCACACATTGTATACCCGTATCCATCCGGTGCACTGCACTCGTATCTTGGATCCGTTAACAACGTGAAGTTCCGTGTCGTCGAGGCCCCGATCACCACTCCGTCCACTTGATGCGGTGCGCAGCCTGCACCGGTCGCGCGCATGTCATAGGTCCCTTGTGGCAGCGTAATCGAATAGAATCCCACGCCATTTGTGGTCGCAGGGGCGATGGGCGTGTTCAAAACGGTCACGGTCGCTCCGACAGCGGGACCGCCGTTGCAGTCGGTCACTATGCCGGACACCGTCCCCTGCGGGGCAAGCGTCAGCACAAAATTCCGCGTCACCGTGTCGCCTTCCACGATGACCACATTTGTCGCGGACTGCGAGATGTAGCCGAACGCAGAACATACAACCGTGTAAGTTCCAGCGGAAAGAGGCAGACAGTATGAACCGTCGCCACCGGTCAGAACTTCATTTGTTCCGCTGGTGATTCCGATACGCGCGCCAACGATCGGAGCGTTCGATGCATCCCGAACAGTTCCACACACCCGGCCCAAATCCGAAACCGCAATCACCGCGTCGTAGGCGTTAATAAATCCGTGACCGTATTGATTATCCTGTCCCGCCGGACCGTAGTCAATTGCCGTCTGCATGATCGCATCTTTGATCGTGATGTGATCGCAGTCCGGACAAGCTTCGCGCATCAGCGCAACCACACCCGCCACGTGCGGACCCGCCATCGAGGTCCCCGAGTATCCGCTGCTGTAACCGCCGCCCGGTATTGAAGAATACACGTTAACTCCCGGCGCCGCAATCTCAGGCTTGATGTTGTCCGGAACCGCCGGTGCACACGGCGTCGGCCCTTGACTGGAAAACGACGCCAGCGGATACGGCGCGCTGAAATTCGTCGCGTCCACCGCGCCGACTGAGAATATCTGGTAGGCATTCAATGAGTAAATCGCCGGACTCCGCAATCCGCTCGTGCTCTCATTTCCGGCTGACCACGTCACTACCGGCCCGGCCGCTTCGCAATTCGTGATAAACGAATTCCACAAATCAAAACACTGCGCGTAACCAAGTCCTGTAAAGACTCCCCAACTGTTCTGAATCACGTCCGGCACGTCGTCGAGGGTCGCGGGGTTCCCGTCCGGATCAGCAAACCACTGATAGTCGGCAATAATGTCGTTGTCAAAATCCTGGCTGACGCCCTGATTGATTGAGTTCGTCGCAATCCATCTTGCGTTCGGAGCTGAACCAACCGTGTTGGTGTCGTTGCCGGAAATCGCACGTCCCGTGATGGTTCCCATGACATGCGTTCCATGCCCGTTGCCGTCCGACGGAAAGTTCGGTGCGCTTCCGAGCGCATCGCGCCAGCACTGTGCCGCAGGTGCGAAATTCCCCCGCCAGCGGGAAGCCAGTGCCGGATGATTCCCGTCCACGCCGGTGTCGCAATTCGCCACCAGCACGCCCTGACCTGTAATCCCGAGCACGCGATTCACTTCCGTCGCCCGAATCGCATCCTGGCCGGGCGTCGTCGTTTCAGTGTCCAGCGGATTCCGATCCGGCTCCCGCCCGTCACTCATAATCGGCTCGATAAGCTCAGGCCGGAAATTCTCCGTCACGTATTTGATATCCCCGCGACTCCGAAGTGACTCGAGATACTCCTTTGTTGCAGAGACCACAAACAGATTCTCAATCCAGTAGGCCGTGTAGCCTTTGACTCTGCTCTCAGCTTTCGCGGCGTCCAGCTCCGCTTGAAAAGCCGGCTGTGTCTGCGAGGCGTTGTACTTGAGCGCGCTGATAACTTCCGCGTGCCGCTCTGCTAAAGACGCCCGGCGCGTGTGTAGTTGGAAGTCCAAATTCATGATATCAATCGGACTCTCGAGAATGACAATCGCACTCACGAACTCCTCTGACTCCGACTTCTCAAGCTGATAGTCCAATGTCGGCGAGAACTCTGCGGCCAACGCCGCTGTGCACCATAGCAGAATCATCGCAACTAACAAACGGGATCCATGTCTCATCTTCCAGCCTACCTCTCTTGGATGTGCTCTATTCTCTCGTACTCTGGGTAAAATCAAGCTATTTCAATTTGTTCAGCTTGTCAATATCTAACACCTTGCTGCAATTTTTTGTTTAGCTCCTGGATTCTTTGCGCGGCGGGTCTCCACTTTTGAAGCCCGCAAAACCGCGTTTGATTACGTTGAACTTGCACGGAGTGTCTGCGAAGTCAACTTCCCACACAGATTTTTGCCTGCCCCCAACTCCGGCCGCAAGAGGCATCCGTCTGCGCGCCGCCGACTCTCGAGCCATGCAATCACACCAGACCCATGTCCGACTTCCTTACGGCGTGTTGCGGAGAGGCAACTGGGTCAGAACAATGTTCGACTCAAATAGTCGAGTTCCTTGCTCAAAAATCGACTATTCCCAACTCCTGAAACTGTTGAACATAAATTTACTGACCCTCCTTGCCGCCACTATAGTAAGTATACTCATCCTTATTTCTCATTGTTTTATCTTCTATTTCAATCTTCACTATTCCTTCGGATATACTTATCCTCTTTCACTATATTAGTTTCGCTTCGACCAATGGATGGTGATACTTTTTGGGAAAACATGAGGAAAGAAAACATGAAACGATTGGTTCTGATGTTGGGCCTTGTTGTAGCCTGTACCGGCGCGCTCTTCGCCGCTGGCAAGACGATTGATCAAACAGCAATCGGTCAACAGTCTGCCAACAACAAGAGCGCGCTCGACCGTGAATTGCAGCGTCAAGCTCTGGAGGCCCAGATCTTCGCGGCCAAGACCCAAGGCGCAATTCCGCAGGCTCTGCTCGCTGAGTACGAGCAACTTCTGGATGATATGGGCCGCCTGAACCCGCAACATGGCGCGCTGGATCAGGGCGGCGACAACTGCTCGGACGCCGTGGACCTTGGCTCCGCGCTCGGTAACGGGATTGCCTCCGGTTCCACCGCCAATGCTCAAAACGACTTCCTGCACTTTGCGCAACAGCCCCCCTGCTATCAGGGAACCTATTATACCGGCAGTGCCACTGCGCCTGATGTCACCTACAAATGGACAGCTCCCCGCACCAGCACGTATACCTTTGCCCTGTGCGGAAGCAACTTTGACACCGAGCTTTCCCTCTGGAACTACACCTGTCCCACGCACCCTTCTTTCCCTGCTGATTACATCTGCGGGAATGACGACGCTCTGTCGGCATTCACATGCGAGTCCAACGGACTTCACTCTGTTGTCGGCTGCATCGCTCTGAACGCCGGACAGGAAATCCTCGTCGTCGTGGACGGCTGGAGCGGCTCGTCAGGCCAGTATTTCCTCTCGATTTTCGATTGCGACCCCGTTTGCTATGACGTTACGCTCGCCGCACCGGGTGCATACTCGGGAACCACTTGCGAACAGGGCAACGACTGTGCAGCCTTCGGTTCCGATGATCTTGTGATCGCAGTCGAAATCCCGTCTGCAGGCTTGTGGTCGTTCGCCTATAACGGCATCGGTTTTGACCCCTATCTGCGAATCGGCTATGAGTGCTGCACCAGCGACATTTGTAGCGATGACGACAGCGGTGGCGGCTTGAATTCGCTTTGCCGCTGTGTTTCGCTTCAGCCCGGCACGGTCTATGTGACCCTCGAAGGTCTGGGTAACAGCTGTGGTGAGTTCACCCTCTCCGTCACCACCGATGACTGCGTCGGCGGTCGTTGCTGCTACACCAATCCCTTCGGCGGACCTGCCTGCTCCACGACGCGCTTCGAAGAGTGCATTGCGTTGGGCGGTGTCTGGGATGAAGGCCTGTCCTGCGAAGAGAATCCCTGCGGCGTCGGACGTTGCTGCTACTATGACGACGGCGAACCCGTCTGCGAAAGCGGAGTTCGCGAGGACTTCTGCCAGTTTGCCCTTGGCGGCGTCTGGACGGAAGGCGCAAGCTGCAACACCCCCTGCCCCGCTACGGGCGACTGCGGCCCGATTGACCTCGTGTTCGCTGTGGACGTCACGGGTTCGATGTTTCAGGCGATTGACAACATCGTCAACGAGCTGCCGAACATCATCGCCATTGCCAACACCGCTTCAAATGGCGACCTGCGTTTGGGTCTGGTGACTTTCGATGATGAAGTCTTCGTCCACCATGCACTGACCAACAATATTGCCGCCGTGCAGGCGACCATCGCCGGACTCACCTCCTTTGGTGGTTTTGGGCTTCCTGAAGCATCCGACGAAGCACTCCGCGAGATCCTCACGGGTGACGGTCAGTGCGTATCAGTGGGTGATTTCAATGTAGCCTTCCGCGCCGGTGCCAACAAGATTGTCGTGTTGATTACCGACGCATCAAACGGTGGCTGTGATGACACCCATACGCCTGCCGATGTGGCTTACGCCCATCAGCGAGCGCTCGACGCACAGGCTGCCGGCGTTCGCATCTGCCCCGTCTGGCGTCCGCTGCCTGGTGCCGAACCGTTCGGAATCATTGTACCGGTGCTGCAGGACTACGCTCTGACATCGGCCGGCACGTTCTCAATCATCGGCTTTGACGGCTCAGGTGCCGGCGGTGCGATTAATCAAATCGTCGCCAATTGCGGTCAGGGCGAATTGCGCCTGTTCTCGCCGGGCATCGACCTGCGTTGCGATCCGAACGGCGGCGGCATCACCACCCCGACCTTTGATCTGCTCGTCCGCGTCGGTAACAGCGGCACGGAAACCTGCGAAAACGTTATGCTCGAACTCACCAGCATCGGTGGCGATGCCGGAACCGTCGTGCTGAACTCTGCCAATCCGGTTGCGCTTGGCAATCTGCTCGCGGGTCAATCGGTTGATCAGCTCTTCAACCTCACCGTGACTCCGGATGCCGATGGCGGCCAGATCGTTATCACCGCGACCGTCACGAGCGACAATTGCCCGTCGAACTTCCTGCAGATCGTGATTGATGTGCCGGATTGCGACGGCGACTGCGAAGGCGACTCCGAAATTCACTTCTACGAAATCGATTTCCGGGTTCCGCCTGACTGCATCTGCGCCCACCTGTGTGTCGGTCATCCGGTGCACGTCTACGTCTGCGGTGAAGGCTTCTCACCGGGACGCTATCCGCTTCTGAACATCGCGCCGGGCTGCATGACCGACGGCTGCGACGAAGAGTGCGATCCTGCTCAGTGGATGTTCAGCAATACCGGCTGGACGCTGATCGGCGACACCTGCTGGCACAATGTGATTATCCCGGGCACGGATGGCTGCATCTGTGTCTGCTTCGACCGCTTCCTGCCGGCTGAATTGGCCTCGTTCTCGGCTCTCCCGGGCAATGAAGAAATTCAGATCCGCTGGACTACCGCTTCTGAAACCCAGAACGACCACTTTGAATTGCTGCGCGACGGTGCTGTTACAGCCCATGTCGCCGCCACCAATTCGCCGAGCGGTTCGTCCTACTCGTTCGTCGACCGTGGCCTGACCAACGGCCGCGTCTACACCTACGAACTGGTCAGCGTCAGCCTGACTGGAGATCGTCAGGTCATCGGCTCACTGGAATCTGCTCCGCAAGCGGGAGCCGCAGTGGTCTCTGAACTGGCGCTCTTCCAGAACTACCCGAATCCGTTCAACCCCGAGACGAGCATCTCGTTTGACCTGGTCGAAAACAGCAGCGTTAAGCTGTCGGTTTACAATCCGGTTGGTCAGCTGGTGGCAACGCTCGTGGAAGGCTCGCTGAATTCGGGTCGTCACACGGTGCAGTTCAATGCAGCCGGGCTGCCCAGCGGTCTCTACTTCTACCGTTTGACCGTTGGTGAGACGGTTATGCAGAAGAAGATGCTGCTGCTGAAGTAATCCGGCAGCCGGATTTCGGTCCATCGAGGGGCCGCAGGCACAGCCTGCGGCCCCTTCCTCTCTAAATCGGTGAGTTTGGTGACCCTCTCACTTAACGATTGTTTAGTTGCTCAGCACACGTTCGCCTGTTAGTCGAAAAAGCCCGGCGAAACCTCCAGAATATCAAGAGAATACAGGCACACTCATCGCAGAAGTTTACCTTAATTGTCATATTTGCAAAAGGATACACTTTCGAAATTGGTTGCAATCGTGAGGAATCATGACTATATTTATGCATGAAAAGAGCGTAACGCTCCGAATCGTCACGCATTTATTTTAAGGGCAAAACAATGAAATTCAATCGAATCATTATCAGTGCCGGCATCTGCCTGGCCTTCGCCATCAGCTCCTTTGCACAGGATGAGGCAAAGACTCCGACCTATGTCGGCTCGGGTAAGTGCAAGATCTGCCATAAGGGTGAGAAGAACGGCAACATCTACGAAACTTGGCTTGACAGCAAACATGCTAAAGCGTTGGAAACCCTTGTCGCAAAGGGCGAGCAGAACAACCCTGAATGTTTGTCCTGCCACACCACCGGCTATGGAACGGCCAGTGGCTTTGACAAAATGCCCGATCTGCATGGCATGGAAGATTTAGGCGGCGTCGGCTGCGAATCCTGTCACGGCCCGGGTTCTGAGTACAAGACCAAGAAGATTATGGAGTCCCGCGAAGCGTCGATCGCTGCCGGAATGTGGATTCCGGATGAAAATACCTGCAAGACTTGTCATAACGAAAAGTCCCCCACCTTTAAGGGCTTCAATTACGAAGAAGCATTGCAGAAGATTATCCATCACGTCCCGCCAAAGGCGGAAGCCACCGAATAATTTTGTCCTGATGATGGTCGGCGCAACGGGACTTCCCCGCGAGGAAGTCCTGCGCCGGCCACAGTGGACGCAACACCTTTTGACCCGGAGTTTCCGGGTTTGCGCACGGGGATTCTTGTGAAAAATTTCACATGAGTCGGTGAGACTCCGGCCAAAAGGGGGAACCGAATATGAAGATTAATCGTCGTAACTTCCTGAAACTTGCCGGACTTGCCACCGCTAATGTGGCCGTCGGCACGCTGCCGGGCAAAGCCGTCGCCTCCCCCGGCCACTTTACGGGTCACCCCGAACGGCGCGGCGTACTTGTGGACACCACACAGTGCATCGGACTGAACTGCCGACGCTGTGAACTTGCCTGTGCCAAAGAGCACAACCTGCCGACGCCGGAAAAAGCTCCCGAAGATCCCACCGTCTTCGACAAGAGACGACGGACACACGCCGACCAGTTCACCGTCGTCAATCGCTTCAAGGGACAGTCGCCTGAAACCCCGATCTACGCCAAGAAGCAGTGCATGCACTGCGATGAACCGGCGTGTGCTTCCGCGTGTCTGGTCGGCGCATTTTCCAAAACGCCAAGCGGCGCAGTCGAGTATGATGCCAGCGTCTGCATCGGCTGCCGATACTGCATGGTCGCCTGTCCCTTTGATATTCCCACGTACGAGTATTTCAGTGCACTTCACCCTCGGGTTCGCAAGTGCACTTTTTGTTTTGAATCGCGGCTCCAGCAGGGCAAACCGCCTGCCTGTGTCGAAGCCTGTCCTCGCGAAGTCATGACGTTCGGCCGCAGGGAAGACTTGATCAAAGTCGCACGACAAAAGATTGTCCGAAGTCCCAACCGATACGTCGATCACATCTATGGTGAACACGAAGTCGGCGGCACAAGCTGGATGTATCTCTCGTCCGTGCCGTTTGACCAAATCGGCTTCCGCACGGATCTGGGGACCACTCCCTACCCCGAACTGACGCGCAACTACCTGTCGGCCGCGCCGCTGGTCATGGCGATTTGGCCGACGTTCTTCCTGAGCATCTATCTGTTCACCAAACGCAAGGAGGAACTCGCCGCTGAACAGCGCCTGCTGAATCCCTCTGCGGACGGAAATCACAGAACCAAGGAGGACAAGTAATGGCTACTGTCCTCGCTCCTCCTGCTCACCTGCGTCCTACGCCGAACTTCGTTCGTGATAAGCTGCTGCTCGGCATGACGCCGCGCGAGTATCTCAAGAGTTTGATGACTCCCGGACATTACATTGCCGCACTGATTCTGGCTGTCGGAATTCCCGTCACCTATCAACGCTTCACCGGAGGTATCGGCGCGATTTCCAACCTTACCGACGCCAATCCGTGGGGTATCTGGATCGGTATCGATGTGCTCTGCGGGGTCGCGCTGGCTGCCGGAGGATTCATCATCGGCTCCATCTACCACATCTTCGGTATGCACGAATACAAACCGCTCGTGCGTCCGGCCATACTCACGGGCTTTCTCGGCTACGCGCTCGTCGTGTTCGGTTTGATGTTCGACTTGGGCCGCCCGTGGCGTCTCCCCTATCCGATGGTCTGGTCATTCGGCACAAGCTCAGTCATGTTTGAAGTCGGCTGGTGTGTCGCACTGTATTTGTTCTGTCAGTTCATTGAATTCTGGCCGCCGCTCTTCGAGTGGATTGGAGCCAAACGCGCGCGTGCCTTTGCCGTCAAGCTGACGCTCGGTGCGACGGTGATGGCCGTGGTCCTTTCGACGCTGCACCAATCATCACTTGGCGCGCTCTTCCTGATTATGCCGTCCAAGCTGCATCCGCTGTGGTACAGCATGTATCTGCCGGTCTTCTTCCTGATTTCGGCAGTCTCGGGCGGAATCGGAATGATCATCTTCGAAGCCACCATGTCCCACCGCTACTTCAAGATGCAAACTGGACATCTGAGTCATCGCGAGCTTGACAAGCTCATTCTCGGGTTGGCAAAGGGTGGTGCGCTTGTTCTTTATCTCTACTTCTGGCTCAAGATCATCGGCGTGGCGCATGAACACCAGTGGGCATTGATTGCCACCGGATGGGGAGCGTGGTGGCTCGTGGAAGTCGTCGGCTTTATCCTGCTCCCGGCCTTCATGTTCCTGTTCGCTGTGCGCAGACTGAGTCCGACCCTCGCTCGCATTGCCGCCGTCTGGACCGTGTTGGGACTCATCCTCAACCGGGTAAACGTTTCCATCATCGCACTGAACTGGTATGCCGAGGAACGCTACATCCCGCATTGGAAGGAAATTACCGTCACTTTGATGATTATCACAATCGGCGTGTTAGTCTTTAAGTTCATCGTGAATCGCATGCCGATTCTCCTGCAGCATCCTGATTATGCGGGCGACAGCCATTAAGGAAGGATGATATCCATGTATACATTACATGACTTTACTGTTCTGACACAGACGGGTGAATATCTTGTCGCCATCCTCGGTCTGTTATCGTTTGTCCCATTTTGGAAAGCTTTGAATCAACGACCCAAGCGCCACTAATCGCGCTGTCGAGTCGGAGAATTCCGGCCATGAAATATTACATATTCTTGCTTATCGCCAGTTTTACGCTTGTGCTCTCCAGCGAGCGCGCCGAAGCCGTCTCGCAGCAACCCGGCGCGTCCAATGGCTGCTCGCAATGTCACGTCTGCCGGACACCTACGGCGGACGACCCTTGCCTCCGTATCTGCCCGCGACCGCGCGTCACCCCGCAAGATCTGAAGATGGGGCCGGATGAAGTGCTCATCAACGAACTCGAGAATGAGTACGAAGCCGTTCGTTTTTCGCATCGCCTGCATGCGGAAATGACCGCGATGGATCGCGGATGTCAGGATTGTCACCACTTCCAGCAGGTCGGCGGCATCACCGCCTGCAAAGATTGTCATCCCCCGCACATCGCCGACGAAAATCTCGAACAGCCGGGCCTGAAAGGTGCCTATCATCGGCAATGTCTTGGCTGCCATCAGGATTGGAGTCACGACACGTCCTGCGAAATCTGCCACCTGAAGAAGGGACAAGAGACGGCGACGCATCCGCTGCCTAAGCGTTCGCCCGGAAGCAAATTCGCCGGACTCGTCGAACCTGAAAAGAAGGTCTGGCATTCGTCCTATGGCGGCGGAACGATTGTCACGCTGTTTCACAGAAATCACACCGAGAAATACGGCATCTCGTGTGCATCGTGCCATCATGCTGAAGGCTGCGCGTCGTGTCATTCGAAATCCGAGCAAACCACCACGTCCATTCGCCACAGCGAAGAAGCTTTGCACGGCATCTGCAATTCCTGTCACTCGGAGATGAGCTGCAATCAGTGTCACATGAAAACGGAAGCCGTTGAGTTTTCTCACGACCGGACGGGGTGGCCGCTCAAGTTCTACCACGAACGACTGTCGTGCCGCCGGTGTCACGGCAATCCGAATCACTTTACGAAACCGTCGCGCGACTGCAATAGTTGCCACAAGGACTGGGCCGTCGGCACGTTCAAACACGCGCACACCGGCTACGGATTGAACGACACGCATGCTGAAATCTCCTGCGAGGAATGCCACGTCGGGAAGAATTTCGCGGTCAAACCGACCTGCAATTCGTGTCACGACAACGACATTACATATCCTGCATCGCAACCCGGTGGAAGATTGAGATAATTCCATGAAACGAGCACTTCTTACTCTCCTGCTTGTTGCCTGTTTCGGCACGCTGGCTTACGCAAACAAAGACAAAGACGCGGCCTGCATCGAGTGTCACTCCGACGCGACGCTGACACGGACGAATCGAGACGGTTCCATCGTGTCGCTGGCCGTGACCCCGGACTCGCTCGCTCGCTCGAAACACGCTTCGCTCGCCTGTGTGGACTGCCACGCCGATTTGAAGAACTTTGATGACTGGCCGCACGCCGAACGACTGGCAGCCGTGAGCTGCGCAAGCTGTCACAAGGAAGCTGCGACGGAAGTTGCCATGGGCGGACATGAAGGTGTCTTGAAGTGCGCATCATGTCATGGAACCCATAACATATTGGATACCAAAGACCCGCGGTCAATGGTCTCAAAAGAGAAAATAGATCGCAGCTGCGAGCAGTGCCATAACAGGATGCATCCCCCTCATCGCGGACGTACCACCGTCTATGAAAGCTACGACGTCGGCATTCATGGAAGGCTCGCAAAACTTGGAAAACAGGGTCTGCCCTCCTGCACGGATTGCCACTCGTCGCACGCCGTGCACGCGGAAGATCGCCAACCCGAAAAGCTTGAACAATCCTGTTTGAACTGCCACAGTGAGATCGTCGCGGAATTCAAGAAGTCGGTGCACGGTCAGTTCCGCGATGGCAGAAATCTCTCGCACTGTTTCGATTGTCACGGTGAACATCGCAGCCGCGCGCCATCAGACTCTACCTTGCGCGTGACAAACGAGTCACCGGCCGAGGCGACCTGCGGCGCCTGCCACGAAGAGTCCGTGAGGCTTTACAATCAGAGCTTGCATGCGTATGCGCTGCAGAGCGGTTCTCCACGCGCACCGCGCTGTGAAAGCTGTCACGGCGCACATAACATCCGCAAAGTGGACGACCCCGAATCGCCGATGCACCGCTCAAAACAGGTCGAGACATGCGCAAAGTGTCATAGCCAGATCGGCATCGCGCTCGATCCTGAAGTGCGGCTGCCGCGATCTTTCGAAAACTATCTCGAAAGCACGCACGGCAAACTTCTGAAGCAGGGCAACGAGAACGTTCCTGTCTGCATCGATTGTCACGGCGGTCACGCGGTGCTTGGCAGCACGAACCCGCTGTCCACAATTACGCTGACTAACATTCACAAGACCTGCGGACAGTGCCATCCGAAAGAACAGCAGCTTTACGAAGTTTCCATTCACTACCGCGCACTGATGAGCGGCATCACGGACAGCCCGACGTGCACAGGATGTCATGGTGAGCACTTGATGGTTTCGCCGAAGGATCCGAAGAGCAAGGTCAGTCACGCGCGAATCGCGGCGGAAACGTGCGGAAAGTGTCACGAAAACCCCGATATCATTCGCAAGTATGGATTGGCCCCGGACGTGGTCTCAACATATACAGACAGTTATCACGGTCTGGCCACGCGGGCAAGAAACCGGAAAACTCCCTCGTGTGCAGATTGCCACGGTGCGCACGACGTGAGAACTGCGGCAGACCCGCTGTCCTCCATTCATGAAGCCAACGTCGTGCAGACCTGCGCGACTTGCCATCCCCGAGCGGATGCGAAGTTCGCGGCATCTTATACTCACCGTGCCTTGCAGCCGCGCGAGGGCGGGGCTCAATGGTGGATTGCGCGGATCTATTGGATTCTGATTTTTGCGGTTATCGGCGGAATGGTCCTGCACAACCTGATCATCCTGAACTATCATATGATCAAGGCGCGCGAGCATCAAACCAGCGGTCCGAAAGTCACGAGATTTGACCGGCATCAGATCATTCAACACTTGGTCCTCTCGTTCACGTTTATTCTGCTCGCAATAACGGGATTTGCTCTGAAGTATCCGGACGCGTGGTGGGTCAGGATGCTCGCTTCGATCGGCTTCAGCGAAGGCATTCGCAGTGTCACGCATCGCGTCATGGCAGTAGGTTTGATCGCGTGCTCGATCTATCACATCGTCTATCTGTTCTGGACAAGGCGCGGCCGTGAAGAGTGGCAGGCACTGATACCGGCTAAGACGGATGTCAGCGACTTGACCGAGAATCTCTCCTATCACATGCAGAAGCGCAAGGATCCGCCGAAGTTTGATCGTTATGATTACTCACAGAAGGCGGAGTATTGGGCGCTGATCTGGGGAACAATCCTGATGATTGCTACTGGATTTGTGCTGTGGTTCCCCGCAGAACTTTCTCCGATTCTTCCGGCGTGGGCGATTCCGGTCAGCCAGACCATCCACCTCTATGAAGCATGGCTCGCGACGCTTGCGATCGTTGTGTGGCACTTCTTCTTCGTCATCTTCCATCCCGAGGAGTATCCCATGAGCTGGACATGGTTGACGGGCAAGATTCCGCTGCATCTTGTCAAGCATCGTCACGGCCGCTGGTACGAGAAAATTACAGCCGGAAAGACCGACGTTGAGACGAGCGAGACTGAGGCGCCCAAGCCAACTGAACCCGCATCAGAATAAACGACAAGCTCATGAGACTACTTGCCAGACCCATTCCCGTCCTGCTCTTCATGCTGTCGCTGGTTTGCCTCGTGGCACGGGCGCAGACCAACAACGACTGCATGGAGTGCCATAGCGATCCGACGCTGACGATGGAGACGCTGACCGGCTCCAAGTCACTCACCGTGACGACTGACAGCCTGAAGCGTTCCGTTCATGCAGGTCTCGATTGCATCGACTGCCACGGCGATCTGAAGGGTGCGGACTTTCCGCACGAGCGACCACGCCATGTGAACTGCGGCGAGTGTCACGAAGCTGCGATGAAGACGTTCATGGCAGGCTTCTTCAATAAGCTGAATGCCATGGGCTTCCGTGGAGTGCCGGAGTGTTCGGACTGTCACGGCACGCACAACATTACCGACCATGCGGATTCGCGCAAGGTTTGCGGCATCTGCCACCGCGCAGAACTCGCGGCGTTTGACAAGAGTGTGCATGCGCGGACGGGCAAGGCGGCCAAGGCGGAAATGAGCTGCACGTCCTGTCACGATCCGCACTTCAAATCCAAACGCGACAGTATGACGGTGGCGCAGTGGCACGAATACAATATTCGCGGCTGCATGGAGTGCCACAAGAACGAATCACGTAACTATATTGCCAGTCAGCATTATCAGAAACTGAAAGGCGGAAATCTTGACGCGCCGAACTGCGTAACCTGTCACGGAGAGCATGGAATATTGTCTCCCGAAGATCCGGCTTCGCATACCTCGGTTGAACGTCTTGACGCGCTCTGCGCGACCTGTCACAAGGGCTATGAAGAGTCGCTGCACCGCAAGGACAGCGTGGACGCGCGGTTGATGACCTGCGTGGCCTGCCACACCGGACATCAGACTCAAATGGTGCATGCGGTAGGCGGAATCTTCCGCGAAGAGCTGCCGGCCACCTGCAACCGATGTCACGAGAGTGAGCGCCATGCCAAGGAGTTCCTCGCGCACGGACGGATCATGAGCGCATCGGAAACGGGCGAACTGGCGAATTGCACACAGTGCCACGTCTACCACTTCAATCGCAAGATAGAGGGACAAAAGCCGATTTCGAACCTTCGCATGCAGTGCGAGAACTGTCATGCCAAGGAATATCAGGAATACATGCGGTCAGAGCACGGAATAGCCTATGCCAAGGGGCATACGGAGGCTCCGACGTGCGTGACGTGTCACGGAGAGAAGGACATCAAGAAAGTCAGCGACGACATGCGGCCGCGGCATATCATTGATATGTGCAGCAAGTGTCACGGCAATCGCGAATTCGCGCTGAAATTCCAGCTTAATCCCGAAGTCGTGCGGTCTTATTCCCGCACATATCACGGACAGGCCTACAACCTCGGATATCAGGGTGACGAATTTGCGACGTGTGTGAACTGTCACGGCAATCACGACATTCGTTCACAGAATGATCCGGGTTCTTTGGTCAGCCGTGAGAAGATTGTGCAGACGTGCGCACGCTGTCACAAGGACGCGAACGAGAATTTTGTGCAGTTTCTCTCGCACTACGATCCTCACGGCGGGTCGCTCGGGCCGACTTCACCTCAGAGAAAGGTGAGTCGCGCCGAGAAGTTCATGACGTCGCTGCTGCTGTTCGTGTTCGGATTCTTCGGGATTCACACGGTGCTTTGGTTGATCAGAGGATTTGCGGAGGGTCGTCCGAAGCGAACGCCGGAAGCGATGCGGAAGTGGGTGCGAAGATTTTCGCCGTGGCAGCGGACTTTGCACATCTCGCTGGCCACGAGTTTTCTGGTGCAGGCGATGACGGGCTTGCCGCTGAAGTTCTCGCACAGCGTGGCCGCATACTGGATCACGAGCAATGTGATGGATCTGCGGACGATGGCGCTCACGCATCGCATCGGTGCGGTGATCATGATCGCGACGTTCGTGCTGCACATCTTGAGTCTATTGACTGCGGCCTTCATTCAGCGCAAGCGCGGAATGTTCTACGGTGAGCATTCGATGACACCGCGCCTGCAGGACGCGAAGGACATGTTCAACCACTTCAAGTGGTTCCTCTGGCTCGGTCCGAAGCCGAAATTCGGCAAATTCACCTACTGGGAGAAGTTCGACTACTTCGCAGTATTCTGGGGTGTGATCATCATTGGTTCGAGCGGGTTCATTCTGTGGTTCCCGGAGTATTTTACGAAGCTATTGCCGGGCTGGATGATCAATCTGGCGCACATCGTCCACAGCGAGGAGGCGTTGCTGGCAACGGCGTTTATCTTCACGGTGCACTTCTTCAACGGGCATCTGAGACCTTCCAAGTTCCCGTTTGACGACGTGATTCTGACGGGCCGCGAGTCCACCGAAGAGATGGAGCGCGAGCGGCCGCGCGAAATGGCAGAACTCGTTGGTGAAGACAAACTTGACAAGCATGTGGTTCCGCCGATGAAGCGGTGGCACAAGATCCTACTGACTATCTGGGGATGGAGCGCATTTATCACGGGACTTGTGCTGCTCGTGTTTATCCTGTATAGTTTGTTCGGATAGTTGGGAACGGTTTGTGGAAACTGGCGGCGGCCCGGCAACGGGTCGCCGTTTTTTTGTGGGACTGAAGAGAGGGTTCTCTTGCGGCACTCAGGCTGGGGACGGGCACTTGTTGTAGAGTCGGGCTTGGGGTGGGAAGCTGCTTAGAAGAGATCCTTTCGGTATGACAGGAAAGGTAAGTGGGAAAGGTAGAGCTTCGTCTGTATTGCGCTGGCTTGTGTTCGCCCCGCGATCGGAGTTACTTAAGTTGGTTCAAGACGAGAGGTGGTTGCTGAGTCATCAGAGCACAGAAGCGTGGGCGGGCCACAGTTGGCCAGTCTGCCCGGTTCCTCCGGTTCGGTGCTTTGGTTGGTTAGCTGGTGCTAATATAATACAATATTTACGAAAAGTCAAGTGTTTTTCGTAAAAATGTTGTAAACATTTGGGCAAATTGGAGTTAGGGGGTCGAGGTGGGTAAACAGGGGATCCTTCAGCCGCAACGGCTTCAGGATGACGACCTGCTACGGTTGGTGGGTGCACTTTGGGTAGCAACCCGCTTGGACAGGAATCTTTGCAGGATGACACAAAGGAACTAATTGGGTGATTGCCAATGCTGGCCATGAGAGTCGCAACGGCGAAGAAGAATGCGAACGGCCCCTCTCTCGAGGGGCCGCGCAACAGTAAGGCGGATGGCGAATTCGGTCTTACTGGAAGAAGATGTTTACGACACCATTGACATGCAGCGTATCGCCCGGCAGGAAGATAATCTGATTTGCGTCAAAGTAGTTGGAGTTCGGATCCACGTTGTGATGACACAAATGACACTGCGGAATTGCGGGATGCGTCGGACTGGCCGGCGGCACCTGATGACAGGAGCGACAGTTGTTAAGAGTCTGCCCCGTGCCCCACGTCACGGGAACCAGAGGATCCCCGCCGCGGGCGTTGGAATGACAGTAGGTGGCGCAGTTGCTTTGATTCGTATACGTCGCGGGATATCCGTTAGTAGTTGATATCCGCGCATCGTCGAAGCGCACGTCCGCAGGCAGCGGGCCGATGTGATCCAATCCACGAACGCGATTGTGGCATTCGGTGCAGGAATAGCGCGTGTGCGCATAATGAGCACCGGGGTTACGGTCACCGAGCGGATTCTGCGCCGAAGGCGGCATGCCGTGACAGGTGCTGCACGACGCCGGACCTGAGTTCTGCGTGTGGCAGGTGCGGCAGCTTGCCTCTGTGCGGCCACCTGCGAAATCGACACCGTGACATGCCTGACAGTCTCGGATCGTCTGCCACTCCATTGCGCGAATCTCTGCGGCATGTCCCTGCGCGAAGTCGCCCTGATGCGGATACGAGTGACATTCGTAGCACCCGGTCTGCTGCGCCGAGATCGGCGACGGATCGGGACGCTCACTGGCCGCAGGATCAAAGGGCAGGATGTTGTGACAGCCTGCGCAGCTTTGTCCCTGACTGCCCATCGCAGCCTGACCGTGCCATTCGGGGCTATGCACATCCATCCATCCGGTGGGATGCGTCTTGTAGCTTGACGTCACGCGGTCTTCGCTGCAGGAGAGCACGACAACGGCAATCACCGCAATACTGAGCAGCGCGAAGAGCGCTGACCTTTTGGAATTAGTTTGCATGGCACCTCACGCAGGTTGGTTCGCGACGCGGAGTGTCATGACAGGACATACAGCTTTCGAGATCGAACTCAGCGGCTTCGGCATGCCGTCCGCCGGTCGCAGTCAGGAAACCCGGGCGGAAGTGGTCGGCGGGCAGAATGTTCATCTGCGCGTGACAGTCCACACAGAAGCTGCGCTGCTCGTGGCACGTGCCGCACCGGAAGTCGGACAGATGCGCATCGTGGCCGTGACGACTTAAGTAGTTTTTCGGATGCGGGTTGAAGACGGCGTCGCCCTGATGACAGGACTGGCAATCGAGCTTCGAGCCGCTGATGTGACACATCGAGCAATTTGCGTTGGCAGCGGCAGCTTCAATGCCGTGCCTTTGATCCCACATGACGGCGTGATCGTCGGGAACGAGTTTCTCGCCGGGCAGGTGACACGTGTTGCATTCCATCGCGACGGCACGCGTGACGTGGCAGTCCATGCACTCGGACATCGTCGGGAAGCGTCCGCTCTGTTTTGCGGAGATCGGTTCATCGAGATTGTTGTGACAAGCCGTGCATGCGAGCTTGGCATTACTCAGATGACGCTGATGGCCGAAGCCTGGGCTGTAATCGGAGATCACTTTGAGGATGAATCCATCGTAAGGTTCACCGAGCGCGATGCCCTTACCCGCCAAGTCGTTGTGCTCGTGACAATCGGCACAGGCCGACCACTTGGGCATCAGATTGTCCGTGCCCGCCCTGCTGGTTTCAACTCCGACGTGACAGGCCGAGCACTCGAGTCCCTGTTCGATGTGCACGGCGTGGCTGAAGGCAGGCGGTGCCGCGCGTTCAGGCTTGGCCACCGCGAATCTGCCGACGATAAAGACCACGATAACGGCGCAACTCAAGATCAGGAAGATGAATCGTTTCATGACACACCTCCCAGCATGCGGCGGAAGCTTGTCGTCAGATGGAAGAGCGCGCGCCAATCCTCACTGCGCAGCGGATCTTTCAAATGCTCAATCCTTGCTCCGATCGACAACATGCGTTGCGGCGACCACGAGAGACCGCCGTAGATGACTTGTGCTTCGGTATTGGGACGAATCTCGCTATTCGAACCGCGAGAGTAATCGAACCCGGCCATCCCTTCAAACTCCCGGTAGAGATAACGCGCCTGACCGTAGAAGCCGTCCATGTCGCCGTCTCCCGCGGAGAGCCAATGCGTGTAGCCGACTTCGGCTTCGGGGATGCCGACGCCGCAGCGAGCTTTGTAGAGCATGTCGTCTTCGGAAAACACCAGATAGCCCATACCCGTAGCGTAGATGCCCCGGTTCTTACAGAAAGTCCACTGCGCGCCGCCGCGAGCGGAGGTGGTTTTGGATTCTTCCAAGAACATCGCGAAGAAGGAGTCTTCAAAGATACGCGGGGTTTGCGTTCGGACATCGGCGGACACCAGCAGTTTGGTCATGGCCTGCCAATAGGCCGTCAGCTGCGCGGTTTCGATAGACGACTGCATGAGGTTCATGTGCAAGCGGCCACGCAGAGTCACGTCATCGTGAGGTTTGCCCGAAGCGTCGAGACCTGCGCCGCTAAACAGGAGGTCACCGTCTCTGCCGACATAGTAATAGGACAGACCGAGACGAGTTCCCTGAATGCGTGTGCGCAGATTGACGCCCGCAGCCATTCCCTGATCGTCATTCTCACCATCAAGCCTCAAGGATGAAGCGAGTCGATATCCAACATAGACGCGCGCATCGGTCCTGCGGTTGAACGTGAAGCTACTCCAGAGACCTGTGACATTCCCGCGACCGACACCTTCCGTAATCCACTGTTGTCCGCCGCGGATTTCCCACGGGGAATCGGAGGGTTTCCAAATCAGCAGTGCCCGACTGACGCGCACGGACGCCGAGCTATCGGCGTAGCCGTTCTGATACTCCGCATAGCCGCGCAATGTGCTTTCGAATGACCACGCGCCGCCTCCGCCAAAGCGGTGGACATTGAGACTGAGCAGCGGCACAACCTGCACACGATCCACGGAGTCGTCACGAACGTACGACCAGAGTCCGAAACGTCCGGAGACGGAGGCCGCTCGCGCGGCCTCCGTACTCACAAACGTCAAGGCAAGTGAGATCGTCAGGAGGAGAGTGCCCTGCCGAGATATTATGAATCGCATAATTTTGCGACCGTTCTATTGATGAGCGTCAACAAGTGACGCGAGGTTTACTCTGTCCAGGCAGCCATCTTGTTTGAATCCGGAGACGTTATGGCGGCACCACTTGCGTGCAGATAGTCAATCGCGTTGATCAGCAGCGAGCGCGCATACGGGTAGTTGTGGACGCCCATCGAGCCTTCGTTAGTCACGAAGTACCAAGCGTAGCCGGCTTCGCGCTGGACACGTGTGGAATTGCTCGCCAAGAAGTTCGGGGAGGTGCCGTTGTTCGGAAGCAGATTGAACAGCGAATCTCTCAGAGCGGCAATTTCCGTACGACGGCCGTGATAGTCGAAGTCGGCGGGAGTCGCGTGGCAGGTATTGCAGGCCTGCAGATTCGGTGCAAAGCTGTGTCCGTGCAACGGACCGCCGGGCTGACCGAACGGAATCACGTAGATGTGGCACTTGACGCACATGTCTTCAAGCGTGCTTTCACCAATCACAACATCGGGCTGGTGCGGCGATTCACGATTGTAGGTGTAGCCCGGGATTTCATAGGAGCCGTAGCCAACGACCATGTCGGCCTGACAGCTTCCATGCGGGCCGGGGCGCGCGTTTCCGTTGTTGATTTGGCCGAGGACATTGGCTTCAGTGCGGCGCGCGTGGTGGCACTGGCCGCAGAGCTGGCCTTTGCCGTAGCTGGGAATGCCCATCGCCTCATTGGGAATCTCGAAGCCTTCGGGATGATCCGGTCCGCCGTAGATGATGTCGAACGGTGCGAGAGCACGCAGATAGCTGGGGTTGTTTTCGGCATCGTGCGAGTGCACATCATGGCAAGTTGCACACGTGACCTGATAGTGTTCTTCCGGCAACTCACGCGTTGCCCATTCGGCGTCCCAAAGCTTAATGAAGCCTTCGTTCGTATGGCAGTCCATACATCCGGTGCGCGCGAATTCAGTATTAAACTCTTCGAGGCCTCCGGCATTCGCAATCGCATGGCCGTGACCGGATTCCATGTATTCTTCGTTCTGGCTGTGGCAACGATTGCAGGCGTCACCCGTCAGAGCCTTGTGGATGTCCGGTGCATGTCCTGCGAACTGCGGACCCTGTGGAGAGTGGCAGGCTTCGCATTGCACGTTATGCAGCATCGCAGACGGGAAGTCGTCAAAGCCGCCGTTGTCAATACCGGGGGTTGCGATGGAGCCGTCGAAGTTCACGATGTCGTCGTAGCCCGTGACGTGGCACTGCACGCAATACGGGTTGTTCGTGACATTGCTCGTGACCAGCGTTTCCCAAGCATTCGCGTGGTGAGTGGTCGACCAGCCGTCTACGTAAGCGGCGTGGCAGTGGCTGCAGCGATTGGCGTTGTCACCTAAGAAGCTCGGGAAGACAGCGGGGACGTAGGTGTTTACACCGACAGTAACCGTCGCAGTCGCGCTGCCGTCGTTGTCGGTTACGGTCACTGAGACCTGATACAATCCGATTTCCCGAGGCGGAGAGTAATTCGTTACGGCCATCGTCGGAGTTGCGAGTGTGCCGGTCGCGGCACTCCACTGATAGGTCATCGGATCGCCGTTCGGATCGTAGGCACTGACGAACAGCACGGTGCTTTCGCCGGTACCTACCGAATCGGGTGCAGCGACAATAGCGGTAATAATAGGTGCGGAGTCAGGGTTAAGACCTGCAGGACCCGCAGGACCCTGGTCTCCTTCGCAGCCCATGAAAGCGACGGTCACAACCATGACACTGACGAGGAGAAATACGGCTGGATGTAATTTTTTTCGATACATATGGTACCCCTTTGGGACCTTTTTCCCTGTTTTGGAAAGCTCCTGCTACGGACGGAAAATAATGACCCCCCGCGGAAGTTTTCCACAGGGGGTGTCAATAATGTTGATAAGTTTTGTCAGATTAAGATGGCAAACGGGAATGCCTGCGTTGGTCAGCAACTGATTGGAAACAATGATGATTCGTTGATGATGGAGACTCATTGTGCGTTCAAATTGCAACGACTAATGCCTATCCTTAGCCAATGCATTTATTCTACACAACTTTCGTTCCAAGTGCAACGGTGCAAAGACCTTGGAAGAACCGGATCAGTTCCAGTTCAAAATCTCAAGCCTTTCTTTTTCAGCAATGTAGACCCAAGCAGTCCACTTTGCAATTTGCTTGATAAGGAGGCTCTTTTCAACACTTAGGTGTTGCGATGCCTCCACGCTGACTTTAGTTGCACGAGTCGAGCCGACTCGTAACCCTATGGTTTTCAGTAATTAAGCTTTTAATATTGCGCAATTAGCTTTTTAGTGTCCCGTGGCGCGGTGGTCTCGAATGAAGCGCATGATCTCATCACGTTCGAAAAGAATGACTTTACGTGATAAGCGCACACATTTCAAGCGATCTTCACGCACCCAACGCATAATTGTGGTACGATGTACACGGCCGAGCATTTCGGCAGCTTCGGACAGAGTTAGTAGTCCCTGCGGTCCTTCTCCCGGCGCACGCGGCGCGGTCCCACCGTCGGCCCGGGTCACCTTAGCAACGCGAGTTCGCGGTGCTGTGTTCATGGCTTCTCCTTTCGCGGCAGTCTTCATTGGTTTTCGAGTACTCATTGGGCTGCTCCAAGCGATTCATACCACCGCTTGAATAGTTCTGGGTTATGAGCGGTACCGCTTCCGTCTTTCTTCAGCAGGTCCGCCAATTGTTGGTATTTTCGATAAGGTTCACTTCCGGCACGGTAAGCTGACATTGCTTTCTGCACGTTGCGTGCAATTTCCTGTGCATCGGACTTCCACATTTTCAACGTGTCGGCAGTGTTCTCGTCGTGACACGCGATGCAAGACGGCAAAACGTCGCGTGAAACATGAGTCCCGCTTACGGCATGGCAGTCCGTACAAACGATTTCGAGGTCCATTTTAAATGACGGCTTCGCGCCCGCGAATTCAGGAACGTTGCCGGCATACACAGCCGCTTGCGTCGTATGACACGTCTTGCAATCTGTCTTCGCCAGTGCAACGGACTCATGGTGGCAGGCGTTGCACTGGTTGCTCGACATTTGAATCGCGCCGTGACGGTCCGTCCGTTCCGACACGTGGCAGGCTGTACAGTCACCAGCGCGCGAATGTTTGCTATGGTTAAAGAGCTTGCCGTCATAGGCCACCACAGCGTTGGCCGCGCCCGGGTGACAGACTGCGCAGGCGTGCCCGGTCGCCGCAGGTGAGCCGGTGATGCGCGCGGTGAGCACGTCCACCAATTCCGGATTGTGCAACGGATTTCCCCGCCTGTACACATCAATCGCCGCCCGAATCGTGTCTGCTTCCGCAGGACTCAGTGTATGAAGCTTTGCTTCGAGGTCGCGCAAGCCCTGGGCAATCGTCACTTCCCAACGCGGCCAGAGTCTGTCGAACTCCGCGTCATGACAAGGCGTGCAGGAGGGCGGCTCAGGCTTGCCGCGAATCGTGTGCACATCCCCTGTGTGACAGGACGTGCAGGACATTCCGGCACTTGCCATAGACGACGGAGAAGGCGGAATGCCGGGCAACTCGCCGCGCCAAACTTTTTCGATGGCGTTATCCGGTTTGCCGTGGCACTGCCCGCAGGTCCGTTCCTGACTGGCAAACGCGACGGCTTCCTTGCCGTGCCTGATTTGAATGTGACAAGCCGTGCATTCCACTTTACGATCGGTCACGTGCATCTGATGAACGAATTCGTGATCATCGTAGCGCTCGATGTGAGCGACCTGCGCGTGACAGGAATTGCAGCGTTCGCGCGGGACAAAACCGTCGCCTGCAATTTCCGAAACGTGGCAGCTTGAACAATCAATCTTGCGGGCAAGCATCTCGGTATGGTCGTAGCTCGTGTCCGCGGCGGCCGGTCCGGTCGGGGGATTGTGACAAATCGTGCATGTGGCGAGCGCAGTCACCTGTCCCAGGGAATCCGGCTTGAAGTGGCACAGGAAACACGTGGACTCGTTGACCGATATGTGCTCGCCTTGAACGATGTTTGCGTGGCACGATGTGCAGCGCAACTGCCGACCGCGCCGGACATTCTCGAGATGCGGCTTGTGGTCAAACATCACACCCCGAAAACTCTCGGTGCTCTGCAGCAAGCGAGTGTCATGACAACCGGAACGCAGACAGCTCCTGTCATCGATTTCCGCCCAAGGCTTTGAGCGCTTATACAGTCCCGTCATATAATTGGTGACCATCGAGATGGCCAAGAACTTCGAGTGAATCGTTCCTTCCAACCCGGGCGGAATATGGCACTCCGTGCAGGTAACCATACTATGCGTTGATGTTTCCCACGCATCGAAGTAGGGAATCATCACATGACACGACTTACAGAAGTTCGGCTGCGACGTGACTTTGACAAAGAACAACAAAGAAAACAGAATGACCGCGGCAGAGGCAAACAACACCAAGCCGATGCGTCGCGGTCCGAATTCCATCAATCGCTTCCAGCCAACGCCAAAAAGCCAGAAAGGAAGTTTGATCGTCTCCCAGCAGGCGATGAAGAATTCGTGCAGAAGGAACTTGAACTTGGACACGTCAGCCAGAATTAAGCGGCAGGAAGGCCCGCCGTCGGTTCAACAGAATTGGACTCACCCTGTAAGGATACGTGGAAGGGGACAGCGAATGTTCAAGCGGACTCTTGAATGAAGGATTCGCAGGCCGGTCTTTCGGAAGCCTAATGCCCTCCTGAGCTTGCCACGCACCCTGAGACGGATTCACCCTTAAATATCGGAAAGCAATCAAGAGCAGTCAAGCATAAATAATGTGTTTGTGTCACTTTGTGGCGAAAAAGCCTAACAGGCAGAAGTGCATATCTTCTATATAAACTGCAAATCCGCCTGATTATGTCAACTTTTTGAGGAGGCAATGTGTCTTTGCGATGATAATTTCTGAGGCGGAATCAGCGCAAAGCACACCAGTGTGAAGTAAACGGTATCTAAGACGTGTTCGAAGTAGTGGGAGGCCAGAAGGTAGGGAATTGGGAGCGAGTCGGAGGCGAAAGCGGGTTGCTGAGCAAGGGTCTGGAGACCGGCTTGCAGCGGAAGAATAGTCTGATAGGCAAGGAGCGGGAGCGCCAAGCCGAGCAGGCCGAGCACCAACCTGCGAACCGCAGCAGGCAGCTGCGCGTCTGCGGGAAACTCGGTAGCCAACCAGAATGCGGCAGGAATCGGAAAGAAAGTAAGCGGGAACGTTGCCAGTTCCCGCACGCTGTGAGCGAGATAGCGAGGATCGGTCAGAGCATGAAAGACAAGGCGGGCATCGTTTGTGAAGAACACTGCGAGTGCCATCGTCACGCCAAACGCGTATAGAAGCTTCCCTGTTATGCGCGGGCGCCAAACCACTTTCCGATGAGTCATCCATTTGGCCGCGAGAATGAACAACGGAGTGAGCACAAACAGCGAGAGCGTGCTTGGCAGATGCAGGAGAAAAGAGCCGCCCGACTCATTGCGCGACACGCTTTGTTTTCCTTGAAGGATGAAAGCCCAAGTATCCGTTGCTCCGAAGTGCCAGAGGCTGCCAAGCAGACTTACAGCAAGGAGTGCTCCGGCGGCAGCACTCCAGCCGAGTCTGGCTTTACGATTACTGACTGCATCTTCTGCAAAGGTGGAGTGCCAGACCGCAAAGATGAATGCAATGATCGTCAGCGAGGGGACGTGGCCAAGGAAGTGCGACGCGTAAAGCGTTGTCTCCAGCAGAGTGAGTGTGCCGCCTTCGTGAACGACGGTATTCCACAGCCACCACTTACCATGATAGAACGCGAGGTAAATGTAGGACAGGACGTAGACGGCCGCCGGAACGGCCAGCAACCGCCTACTGTTCAATCGCTTTGAGAATGAGACGTGCGGCGGTTTCACAGTCAGCTGGTCTGACGTCGCGGTGTGTGACGAGCCTGATCGTACGCGGACCAAATGCAAAGAAGGAGACACCCAAGCGCTCCGCTCTGCTTACCAAGGTCTCGGCATCCCGTGCTTCCGGGTTCAAATCAAAAATGACGATGTTTGTCTGCACGCTGTTCATATCCAATGAGACGAGCGGCGAACTGCTCAACGTTTCGGCGAGTTTGCGCGCGTTGTGATGGTCATTGTGTAGCTGTTCAAGATGGTTGTCGAGCGCATACATGCAGGCCGCTGCCAGAATACCGGTTTGCCGCATCGCTCCGCCAAGCATTCGGCGATAGCGGATCGCTCGATTGATGATGTCGCGCGACCCAGCGAGCATCGAGCCGGCGGGGCAGCCGAGTCCTTTAGAGAAAGCAACGGAAACGAGGTCAAAGGGCTCGGCGAGTTGTGCGAACTCCCTGCCTGTGGCGAGTGCGGCATTCCAGAGGCGGGCGCCGTCGCAGTATGAGAATACGTTGCGCTCGCGTGCCGCTTGACCAATACGTAAAGCCTCATCCAGCGGAAAAATCACACCGCCCGCCCGGTTATGTGTGTTCTCGACGGCGACCAGCGTCGTCGGCGGATGGACGATGTGACCGGGGGCTTTGTAGGCTGACACAAACTCTTCTGCGGTGAACATCCCGCCGCTCCCGATTTCCGTGAATTGCACACCAGAATTTGCCGCAGCCGCACCAGTCTCATGAATGACGACATGCGACTCTTTGCTGACGATCACGTCATCGCCGGGGCGGGTCAACGTGCGAATCGCGCATTGATTTGCCATCGTTCCCGTCGGAAAGAATAGCGAGGCTTCCTTGCCCAGCAGGTCGGCAACTCGCTCCTGCAGGAGATTGACCGTCGGGTCCTCACCGAACTGGTCATCGCCGACTTCGGCTCCGGCCATTGCTGAGCGCATTCCTGCAGTAGGTTTCGTGATAGTGTCTGAACGAAGATCAATCATATGTAAACCGTTCCGGTTTCGAGTTAGTCTTGATTTGCCGCGAGCAAGCGTTTCGCATCGGAGAAAGCGATACCCTTGCGGCGGGCGTAGTCTTCCACCTGATCATCGGCGATTTTGCCGACGCCGAAGTATTTGGAATCGGGATGCCAGAAGTAGAATCCGGATACCGACGAAGCGGGCAGCATCGCAAAACTCTCGGTGAGCGTCATGCCAATCTGATTCTCTGCCTGCAAGAGGTCAAACAGGACGCGCTTTTCTGAATGTTCAGGACACGCGGGGTAGCCGGGTGCGGGGCGTATTCCCTGATAACGCTCTTTGATCAAGTCTTCATTGGAGAGAGATTCGTCTGCAGCATAACCCCAGAACTCCCGTCGGACGCGTTCGTGCAGATGCTCGGCGAAAGCTTCGGCCAAGCGGTCGGCCAGTGCCTTCATCATGATCGCGTGGTAGTCGTCATGTTTGCTTTCATACTCGCTGACCAGCGCATCCAAGCCGATTCCTGCGGTTACTGCAAAGGCACCCACGTAATCCGCCACGCCGGATTCTTTCGGCGCGACGAAGTCGGCAAGCGACAGGTTTGGAGAGCCTGAGTCTTTCTTCATCTGCTGACGAAGCATGTGAAAAGTCTTCAGAACTTTTCCGCGCTGTTCGTCCGAGTAGACTTCAATCGAGTCGCCGATGCTATTGGCGGGGAACAGCCCGAATACCGCGTGCGCAGTTAACAGTCTGTTCCTGAGGATATCCTGCAAGAGTCTTTGGGCGTCCTCAAACAGCGAGCGAGCACTTTGGCCAACTACTGAGTCCGTGAGGATTGCCGGATAGCGGCCCGCAAGCTCCCAAGCTTGAAACAGCGGAGTCCAATCGATACGTTCAATCAGAGTCTCAATCGGGTAGTCGCGTAATACGGTTACTCCGAGATTCCGTGGAACGGGTGGAGCGGCGAACTGCAAACGGGCGCGATTGGCGCGCGCTTCGTCGAGTGTGGCAAGCTTCAGTGTGCCGGTCTGCTGCGCCCGAATCACTCGCACCTTCTCGTAGTCGGCGGAAATCTCTTTGACAAACTCCTCGCGCAGCTGCTTGCTAATCAGACTTGTTGCGACTCCCACCGCTCGGGAAGCGTCCAGCACGTGAACCGTCGGGCCACTGTAGTTCGGACTGATCTTGACGGCAGTGTGCACGCGAGAGGTCGTGGCTCCGCCGATCATTAGTGGCATGTGCATGCCGCGTCTTTGCATTTCCGATGCGACAAATGACATCTCTTCGAGCGAGGGAGTGATCAGTCCACTTAAACCGATGACGTCAACCTGCTCTCTTTCGGCTCGGTCGAGGATTGTTGCGCAGGGAACCATCACACCGAGATCAATTACCTCAAATCCGTTGCATTGCAGGACGACGCCGACAATATTCTTGCCGATATCATGCACGTCCCCTTTGACGGTCGCGAGCAGAATACGACCCTTGCTGCTGCTGTCACCGGCTTTCTTCGAGGCTTCAATGTATGGGATCAGGTGCGCGACAGCTTTCTTCATGACTCTGGCGCTCTTGACGACTTGCGGGAGAAACATCTTCCCCGCTCCGAACAGATCTCCGACTCTGTTCATTCCGGCCATCAGCGGCCCCTCGATGACTTCGATAGGTTCCGCAAACTGCAGACGGGCTTCTTCGGTGTCCTCGACAATGTAGTCGTCAATTCCTTCAACAAGGGCGTGTGTCAAGCGCTCCTGCGCAGTGTGCTTGCGCCACCCCAGCTCGGCCGTCCTTGATTTTCCCTTTCCCTTGACCGTCGCCGCAAATTCGAGCATCCGGTCTGTTGCATCAGGGCGGCGGTTGAGCACAATGTCCTCAACACGCTCCAGCAGCTCCGGCTCAATATCGTCATAGATGGGGAGTGCGCCGGCATTCACAATCGCCATGTCCATTCCCGCGTGAATCGCGTGATAGAGGAACACGGCATGAATCGCTTCCCGCACGGGATTGTTGCCGCGAAACGAGAACGAGACATTGCTCAAACCGCCGCTGATTCTTACGTGCGGCAGCTTCGCCTTTATTTGACGCGTCGCCTCAAAGAACTGCACGGCGTAGTCGTTATGCTGCTCGATGCCTGTGGCAATCGCGAACACATTCGGGTCAATGACGATGTCCTGCGGCGCGAAACCTGCACGCTCCGTCAGCAGGCGGTAGGCGCGCTCGGCAATCGCCACTCTTCGCTCGACTGTGTCCGCCTGACCGTCTTCATCGAAGCACATGACGATGACCGCCGCTCCGTAACGGCGGCAAAGCTTCGCCTGTCTGAGAAACTCCGCTTCGCCCTCTTTCAGGCTGATAGAATTGACGACAGGTTTGCCCTGAATGCACTTTAGCCCCGCTTCAATGACCGACCATTTGGACGAATCGATCATGAACGGCACCCGCGCAATCGAAGGCTCGGTCGCAATCAGATTCAGAAAACGAGTCATGGCCGCTTCGGAGTCGAGTAGCGCCTCGTCCATATTGATGTCAATGACTTGCGCACCACTCTCAACCTGCTGCCTTGCCACTTCAATGGCTGCCTCAAAGTCGCCACTCAGGATTAGTTTTGCGAAGCGAGCAGAGCCTGTCACATTGGTGCGTTCCCCGACATTTACGAAGCCGCTTTCTTCGCCTATCGTCAGCGGTTCGAGTCCGGAGAGTCTTAATCGGGCGGGCTGCTGTGCCACGCTACGACGGGGATGTTTCTTCACCGCGCTGGCAATCGCCGCGATATGTTCGGGTTCCGTGCCGCAGCACCCCCCTGCGATATTCAGGAGTCCTGCTTCAGCGTAGCCGCCCATGACTTTCGCCATACGCCCGGGCGTATCATCATATTCTCCGAATTCGTTGGGCAACCCCGCGTTCGGATGCAAACTCACATAGCAATCCGCGATGCGAGAAAGCTCCTGCAAGTAGGGCAAGAGCGTCTCCGCTCCGAGGGCGCAGTTCAACCCTACTGCAAAGGGTTTGGCGTGGGCAACTGAATTCCAAAACGCTTCGGTGGTCTGACCGGAGAGCGTGCGACCGCTGGCATCGGTAATCGTTCCTGAGACAATCAGAGGAATGCGTTCACCGCGTTCGTCAAACAATTTTTCGATGGCGAAGATCGCAGCTTTCGCGTTCAATGTGTCAAAAGACGTCTCAACCAATAACAGGTCCGCTCCGCCGTCATATAACCCGCGCGCGCAAGCAAGATAGACTTCGACCATTTGGTCGAAGTTCAAGTCACGGTATCCCGGATCATTGACGTTTGGAGAAAGGGACAGCGTCTTATTGGTCGGACCGATGCTTCCGGCAATAAATCGCGGACGACTCGGGTCTAATTCTTCATATTTGTCGGCCACGTCACGGGCGATGCGAGCCGCAGCGAAGTTGATTTCCTCGGAGAGTTCCTCAAGTCCGTAGTCCGCCAATGAAGGAGAATTTGCCGTGAAGCTATTCGTCGAAACAATGTCTGCATCGGCATCAAAATACAGCCCGTGAAGCCGTTTAATCAAATCCGGCTTGGTTAACGACAGGAGATCATTACAACCCTTCAAATCTCGGGTCCACTCTGCGAATCGAGCGGCGCGGTAGTCGGACTCGGTCAAGCCTTGCCGCTGAATCAGCGTTCCCATCGCTCCATCGAGCACAAGTATCCTCTCGGACGCTATCCTCTGAAGCGCATCTATCCGGGTCTTGCGAGTCCAGTTAGCCATGGTAGCGAAATCGTATCCTTCGGTTTGACAAGAGGTTAAGAAAATTAGGTCGCGGCAGGACTTCTGAGACAACAGAAGCAGTAATTATACGAAATCCTCACTCGTCTTGCATACCCACAAAAGAAAGCCCCCATCCGGTATGGGTAACCGGACAGGGGCTCTTGCCTGAGGGAGCAAGACTTATTTGAGGAGCAACATCCGGTTCACGAGGCTCTGCTCGTTCACTGTAATGCGATACATGTACATTCCTGACGGCAGGCTTGCGGCATTCCAGGTGGTGACGTACGAACCTGCGCTCAGGTTATCGTTCACCAGCGTGGCCACCTGACGACCCAGCACGTCAAAGACTGTCAGAGTTACCAGACCGGAGACCGGAGTCGAGAATTCGATGGTCGTAGTCGGGTTGAACGGGTTAGGATAGTTTGTTGCGACCAAGTGCGAGACCGGAATCATAGACGGATTCGGGCTAACAGACATGCCTTCGAGAGGATCGAGCCCTTCCGTGTCGCCGGGCATCCGATAGAATTGGCCATCCACTTCATAAACCACAACCCACCGAGCCTCAAGGTTATTGATCGGGCAGGGAACCATGCCACCGACCACTTCAACATTCTGGCCGAGCGTTGGAATCACTGGATTGCTGAGATCGAAGTTTTCGCCAAAGTCGATAACGTAGTCAGCTGAGCCATTCATGTCGCGGTCGATACCAAGGAACACCGAGCCGAAAACATTGATGTCCACAACCTGTCCGGAAATTTCGACCCACGTCAGCGGATCCGAGCAACCGAAGCCTTCCGAACGGCCGCCGCCATCTCCACCATGCTCACCGTCACGTCCACCACGCGGCTCCCACCACAGTTCACCGTTCAGGAAGTGAACGTGAACAATCGGGGCCTCGCCGTGCGACATCAGCGCACCGACGATTGTCACTTCATCGCCATCCGCCGGACGCTCAGCGCCGCTGGGCGGAGTATACCACGGAGGACCAAAATTCAGACGGTAGTCAATCGCGCCGTCGGCATCGACATCCAGCGCATAGAAGGTGCGATCCGGATAGAGCGGGTCTGGCGTAATAATTGAAACCGTACCGGCCAGCTCGACAATTTCAAAGTGATGCCCGCCACCGCCACCGCCGCCATGCTCGCCGGAATCGGCTGCAACAAGCGTCAGCGTAACAAACGTGGTCTGGGCTTCAGAAATCTCGATGACTTCGCTGGCAAAGCCGACGCCGCGCTTGGAGGCATTGACGTTGTAGATACCTACAGGCAGGGTGTTCACGAGCAAGTTACCTTCCGCATCGGTCAAACCGACGAAATGCTGCGGGCGCGGTCCGCCGTGGTCACGAATAAACGAGACGCGCACGCGGGCCTCCTCAACAGGACTCGTCACTCCGAGAGAATCGGTAACCACGACATCGACAGACAGGCTGCCGGTGATGATGTTTGCGCCATGACCCGTCAACGGGATAATAACGATGTCACGCACGGGATCATTCGAGGTCACCGTCAGCGTCCCTTCATACAATTGAATATCCGTCGGTGTGAATGTCACCAGCACTTCCGTGCCGTTGTTCATCGGATCGGCGGTCAGCGTGAATTCCGCTGGTGAGTTCAAGGCGAACGCTGCGCCCGAAACACTTAGGGACACGTTCAGGTCCGCCGTGCCGCGATTCTCGACGCGGACAATGCGCGTAAAGGTCGTCCCGATACCGACAGGGCCAAAGAACACATGTTCCGGCATCAGGAAGATGCGCGGGGCGGGTTCAAAGACAGGCAGCGTTAGCGTGACTTCCGCCAACTGCCCCGGCAGAACTTCGACATCCGCTCGCACCGGCGGAATACCCGGAATACCGGCGGTCACAGAATAACCGATGGCAGGAATGGCCGGGAAGAAGATCTGACCTTCGAGGTTCGTGATGCCGTCAAAGTGTGGGCGCTGGTGTCCCTGACCGTAGCCAAGCACATTGACCATAGCGCCTACGACGGGAGCATCGCCCGCCAGAACTGTTACTCGCAGGTCGCCCGTCTGGGCAAATGCCATTGAAATGCCGAGCAGGGTTGCGAGGGTGAGAAGGAATAGCTTTTTCATAATTTTCTCCAGATACCGAATAAAGTGTGAAACTGGGTTACTGTTACTGCTTTCTGCGCTATATAATGGCAAGACCCGTTCCACTTCTTAATTTATGTATTTTAAAATATTTTCAAGGAAAATCTACCTCGGAACTGTGCGCTCACTTCACAAGTGATGTGAATACGGTGCGCACCCCCTTTACAGGTGAATTTGGAGCCGTGCGCCGAATTCAGTCGGGACGATTTCGTATGCTTTAACTGGTATTCGCAGAAAAGCAAGGTCAATCTGGGAGACTATATAAAGGGCTCCTGCAGCTAAGCCATAGGTCCACATTCGGCGGTGATGCGAGTCATAGGTTTCATACAAGCGCTCGACCGACGCGGAATCGGCTGCCAAGTAGTCCTTGCGAGCCGAGTTATTCTGGCTCAGCTCGCTGAGCCAAAGCGCCGTTACGCCTGCCTGTGCCGCAATGTAAATGAGTCCGCGAACGCTTCGGCCCTCTGCCAAGAAACCTGCACCCGGCAAGGCAAGATTCAGAAGCTGGGAGGATGGTCTGGCTCCCTGCTGAATGGTAAACTCTCGAATCGCCGCCGTCGGCACATCCATTGTTCTGGTGGACATCCATTCCCGCTTGACGTCGTCAAACACGGTGCGAAACTTCGGACTGACCTGAATTGGGTCCAGCACCAGTGCGGAGTCGAGTTCGAGCGCTCTGGCGAAATGTGCGCGGGCCTCACTTTCCCGTTCCAGCATGATCAGTGAATAGCCCCCAAGCAGTTCGAGAGCAACTCTGTCTGTTGTAGGCAAATCTCCCTGTCGGTCGGCGCGCAACACGAGCAACTCGACTTGCTCATATTCGCCAAGACGAAAGAGCGAGTCGGCTTGCAAGCGGAGATTGTCTTGGGCGAACAGGCAGGAAACCAGAGAGAGTAGTGCGATGAGAAGTTTCAGTTGCCGCCTCCAGATTGTCGAACAGCAAGTTCTGAGGTTTGCAGGTTTGCGCGAATCGAAAGTGTTTCTCCTGCAGCGGCCTGCCAGTCAGTTTCGATGGCAGGGAGGCTTGGATGGGTGATGCGCAAATTGTGATCGCCCGGCAGCACAACGGGCATTCGATGCAACGGTGTCGTGCCAATCCGCTCTCCGTCAACATACACATCGCCCCACGGTTCGACCGATACGTCGAGATGCTGCACATAGTGATCGAGACTTACCGTCGTCCGAGTGTCCTGTCGTAAATCGATGGAGACTTGAATCGGAGGATACGCCGGATTGCGCAACAGCACCACGTGTCGACCCTCCGGCAGTTTAACGGGTGCCCCCAGTGGCGTGATGCCGAACTCCACTCCCTCCAATGACACACGTGCCCACGGAGTCGAGTCCAGAAACAGATTAAAGCTGTCTGTCGCAGCCGGTGCGTTAACGCGAGTCTGCATAGTCCGGTCGGAAGGGTCTGTCAAGCGTGCAGGAGTATCCTGTTTTGGTGGAGGTGGGAAAGATTGGGGAACACTGTCTCCGGCCGCGCGTCGCGCATCAGACACTTGCGAATTGGGCGACGCGGTTCCGGCAAGAGTCGATGCGGTGTCGCGGCGCGAGGATTCTGCTCCGTGCGCACTATCAATGGCAGAAGTAATGCTTTGGGCCCCAACAGAGTCTTGCGCGAGGCTCTGGGAATCAATCTGCGTCAGGTGGGTGTTGTTGCTTTCCACGACTTTGCGGGTAGGCCATAAGACGTAAGACAGCACTCCCAGAATAATCGCAAGAAACAACGCAAGTGGGATAGTCCGCGAATGTGCCCTTTTGGTAACTCTCGCATCATGAGTATGACCGTTGAGGGAGTCGCGGGCTGCCTGCGCGGAGGCAGGTCGTTGCTCTGCCTCCTTTGAAAGACAAGTCTTGATTAACTTCTCAAGAGACTCGTCAAGCTCTGCCGCCTCAAGGCGACTCCAATCCGGCTCTTCTTCGCGGACGCGGCGCAACGATTCAAGCAGCGCGCCGGCATCAAAAGGATTCTCTCCGGTCGCGGCTTCGAAGAGCACGACGCCCACCGCAAACAAATCTGAAAGCTCACTTGGTCCTTTGCCCCGCGCAACTTCGGGAGCAAGATAGGCGGGTGTTCCCACAATCGCCGTATGATAAGTCAACTTGGGAACATCGGCAAGCAGCGCTAAACTGAAATCCGTCAGCTTGAACTCGCCGCTCGAACTGCACAGAATGTTTTCCGGCTTGATGTCGCGATGCAAAATCCCGGAGGAGTGAAGTGCGCTCAAACCGGAACAAAGTGCCTCCGCAAGCCTGCGGACTTCTGACGGGGAGAGCTTCTTCTCTCGTGTCAGACGACTGCGCAGAGACTCGCCATCCACCCACTCGTGCACCATGTATGGACCCTCGGAAGGATCCTCGCCGACTTCGTAGATCTTGACCAGCTGCGGGTGATTCAATCGCGCAGCCGCTCTTGCTTCGCGTTCAAAGCGAGCGAGCAGTTCGGGATCTCCGGCCAAATGCGGATGGAGAATCTTCAGGAATACGTCACGATCCAGACGGGCGTCATGCGCGCGGTATGCCGCCGAAATGTCTCCTCTGGAAAGTAACTTGCGGTCGGTGAGTCGCTCCCTCAGCGCTCTCATTGCGAGTCTTGTTCCCCCCACTCTTTGAGCTTATAGTGAAGGTAGCGGCGGGAGATCCCGAGTAACTGAGCGGCACGCGACCGGTTTCCGCCGCAGAGCGACAGCACTTGAAGGATGTGAACCTTCTCCGCCGCTTTCCAGCTCCAGTCCTCCCCTGCGGACGACGCGCTGGCGATTGCCTGATGGGAAATGTCCTCCGCTTCAATGCGGTCGCTGCGTGTAATTACTGCCGCTCGGACAATCGTGTTTTCGAGTTCGCGCACGTTCCCGGGCCACGTGTAAGACTGCAGGCGCCGCAGCGCCTCGGGTGAGATTCCTGTGACGTGATTGCCGAGTTTGCGCAGGAAGTGGTGAACAAGGAAGGGAATATCCGAAAGCCGGTCGCGCAATGGAGGGACCGATATCGGAAGGATATACAACCGATAGTAGAGATCCTCGCGGAAGTTGCCGGACTGAATCTCTGCCTGAAGATTCTTATTGGTCGCCGTCAGAATACGAACGTTGGCCTTGCGCACCTCCGTATCCCCCACCCGCCTGTATTCGGACTCTTGCAGAAAACGAAGCAACTTGGCCTGCAGCGGGGCCGGGATATCCGCAACTTCATCGAGAAAGAGTGTTCCGCCTTCCGCCGCTTCGACCAATCCTTCCTTATCCGCAACCGCTCCCGTAAAAGAACCGCGTTTGTGGCCGAAGAGTTCGCTCTCAAACAATTCGGCGGAGACGTTTCCGCAATACAGCGCCAGAAAGGGCTTTCCCGAACGCTGGGACGTGCGATGAATTTCGCGCGCAACCAGCTCCTTGCCTGTCCCTGATTCACCGGTGATAATGACGGGCAAGTCACTGGCGGCAACGCGGTCAATCAGGCTATACAACTCGCGGATTGCCGGACTGTCGCCAACTATCAGATTCTTGCTGCCGCGTGACTTCAGTGCGGCGATTTCGTTTTGGACGTGTTCAAAACGACGGGCGTTTTCAATCGCGAGTGTGGCAAAGGCCGCGAGCGTGGAGAGCGGGGCCAGATTCTCTTTGCGAAAGAGGTCGCGGTCCGAGCGGCTGTCCAGATAGAGGGCGCCTTCGATGGCATGCCGGCCCGAGAGCGGGAGAATGACTGCAGACTGAATGTGTTGGAGAATGATTGAAGACTTGCCGGAGAATCGCGGGTCTTCCACCGCGCTCTCTGTCAGTATCGGCTTGTTGCTCGAGATGACTTCCCGGACCAACGATTGCGAAACGTCTTCTACGCTGCGAATGTCGCCGCGTCTGGAAAACGAAGCGGCTAACTGAAGCTGGGTGCCCGTCGACAGAATAACCACCGCAGTTTCCGCGTGCATGGCCTGCGCCGCCGTCTCGAGAATCGCAGAAAATACCTCCTCCAGCGGCCGCAGCTCAAGGAGCTTCTGGCCTGCAGCGAGGACTTGCTCAGCGGTTAGAAGACCGGTGCTCATGGTGCTGATGCCTCAACAAGAAAGTAGCCCTCACGTGAGCGCGTCGAATTGTTGAAGTCGTCGTAAACAAAAAGCGTCCAGTAGTAGTCGTCGTCTTCCAGCGAATCCGGAACCTGCACAGATGTGTTCGAGGATGGCAGCGTATCCGACACCCAGACACGCACAACGATCGAGAATTCAAGGATGCGATCCACTGCCGCCTGATAGCGGAACGGATAGAATGCACTGAACGGCTGCCAAACCAACTCGGGGAAAGGGCCGGCAACCTGATTGGAATCGGGTGACTCTACAACTGGCGTTTCCTGCAACACTCGGAACAGAAAGGTGGGACCCACCGCGTGGCTATCCTCAGGAGTATAGACCACAAAAGTAAACGGCTGACCTACGACTGATTCGAGACGGTTATCAGAAAAATAAGACGAAGAAAAGGAGGCGGCCCAGCGCGCGTCATTCGTCAGCGACATTCGGACCGGCGCTCGAGTCTTGTATCGCACCTTCACCGAGTCAATCTCAATTACTGAGTCCGGCCACAGCTCCGTTAACACCGAATACGAGTCTGTAGTCGGAAACAACCGAGCAGTGTGCACGCTGCGCACACGAGTCTGAAATGTCGGCACAGGCAGCTCTTCCGGCGGAATTACGGGCGGTCGATAGTTTTCGGAAGCAGGATCGAG
The DNA here is from genome assembly GCA_023382385.1 of bacterium. Classification (NCBI taxonomy): domain Bacteria; species bacterium. Next base: position 386,422 of record JAHDVH010000003.1, read on the forward strand.
CGGGTTGTCGTGCGGGGCCGAGCAGGCCAACAGCAGTCCAAAGCAGGATATAAGTAAATATATTTTATAATTTTGAATCATAATCGATCGTTGCTGAGGTTGCTCTGGTAAGCTCAACCGGTGATGTTCTTCCTTTTGGAGCTTAGACACGGTAGTTCGCAGGAAGGTTGAATCGACCATGCGCACATGTGCACTTGGTGCGCATTTCCCTCATAATATAGCCAATTCTTACAAAACATGCGCCGCTTTGCTGCTTGCCTGAAGCAGGCCCCGATTCTCATACTGCAAATGAGTTCTATCAGGCAAATTCCTGAGCTATCGAGAAGATGAATGACAAGCAAGATATTCACAAAACGACACAATTGCTCCTTACAACAAACAATCTCCATTTCTTGTGACAAAGTCGCTTTAGGAACGAATTCCACAACGCTCAAATCAGACCAAGGAGGGCCAATTCTAAACTTCTGCTATGTTCAAATTGCGCTTTCGCAGGCGCTTGATTTTCCTTGCTTGCCGAACACTCCATCACGCGCAAGCGATTCGCGGAAGTTTGCAGACTCTCTTTTGCATGTGTATATTAATAGATATCAATCATTGCTGGAAACCGCGCGACGGGCAAGTAGAAATGTTTTGAGTCCGTCGAGCGCAGCATAGACCGGAGGCTGCATGTCTGAACCAACAACTCCCAGTGTGGAGATCGCTCCTCATCTGTGCAAAGCCTGTTTGCGCTGTATCGAGGTTTGCAAACCGGGCGTCATCGAGACGAATCTCGAACGCGCGTTTAATGAGTTAGGTTATCAGTGGGTAGAGTATAAGGGAGACGGCTGCACGGGCTGCGGCGCATGCTTCTACGCATGCCCCGAGCCGGGCGCGATCATTGTATTCAAGAAAGGCAGTGCGGCCTGAGCCAAAGGAAAGAGTATGGAATTAATCAAAGCAAACGAAGCGGTTGTCAAGGCCGCGATTCTGGCAGGATGCACGCAGTACTACGGTTATCCGATTACTCCTGCATCAGAAGTGGCGATGGCCGCTGCCAAATATCTGCCTAAGATCGGTGGAACGTTTTTGCAGGCAGAGTCGGAAGTCGCCGCAATTAATATGGTATATGGAGCGGCTGGTGCCGGCGCTCGGGTCATGACGGCATCATCCGGCCCGGGTATTTCGCTAAAGCAAGAAGGCATCTCCTATATCGCTGCGGCGGAGTTACCTTGTGTGATCGTGGACGTCATGCGCGCCGGACCGGGTTTAGGAAATATCTGGCCGGAGCAAGGTGACTACATGCAGGTCGTTCACGGAGGCGGACATGGCAACTACAAGACGCTGGTGTTCCTGCCGAACTGCGCTCAGGAAATGGCGGATCTTACGATTCTGGCTTTCGAACTTGCCGACAAATATCGGATTCCCGCCTACATCCTGACCGATGCTTACATCGGGCAGATGATGGAGCCCGTTGAGTTCCCGACGAAGACAGTGCATCCGCCGCGCAAAGACTGGGCGCTCTATGCCGACCATGAGTCCAAGGAGCACCTAATCTCTTCAATTCACATGAGCACCGAAGACCTTGAAAAGCATAACCTGCATTTGCAGGCGAAGTATGCCGAAATCGAGGCCAATGAAGTCCGCTATCAGGAAATCGAAGTGGACGATGCCGAGTTGGTCATGATTGGCTACGGGTTCATTTCGAGACTCCTGCAATCCGTGCTCGAAACGCTGCGCGAAGAAGGACACAAGGTCGGATTGCTCAGGCCAATAACCGCGTTCCCTTTCCCCTCCGTCCGTATTGAAGAGCTTGCGGACCGAGGAAAGGCTTTTCTCAATGTTGAATTGTCCAACGGGCAGATGCTCCGCGATGTGCAACTGGCAGTGGGCAGAAAGACGCCGGTTCATTTCTATAACCGTATGGGCGGAATGGTTCCGTCAGTCGAAGAGCTGACGAACGTTGCGCGCCGATACTTGACGAAGTAGGAGGATAGCGATGTCGCAACAAGTTCTGGAAAAACCCCATTCCTTCTACGATAAGTTTGAGCGCAAGGGAGGACCGCAGAAGACCACGCACTACTGTCCGGGCTGCGGTCACGGCAATGTGCACAAACTGATTGCCGAAACCATTGATGAAATGGGACTCGCGGACAACACGGTATTCGTGTCTCCCGTAGGCTGCTCAGTCTTTGCATATTACTACTTTGATGTCGGCAACATTCAGGCCGCACATGGCCGGGCTCCTGCGGTCGGCACCGGAGTCAAGCGTACGCGCCACAATTCCATCGTCATCTCGTATCAGGGTGACGGTGACCTCGCTTCCATCGGCACCGCTGAGATTATTCATGCGGCAAATCGCGGCGAGCAGATGACTGTGTTCTTCATCAACAACGGCATCTACGGAATGACCGGCGGTCAAATGGCTGCGACCAGTCTGTTGGGTCAGAAGACCGCAACGACACCGTATGGCAGAACAGTGGAAAATGAGGGCTACCCAATCCACATGGCCGAAGTCATTGCCACGCTCGAAGCGCCCGTGTTCGTGGCCCGCACGCATCTCGCCGACTTGAAAGGCATCATGAACACGCGCAAGTGCGTCCGCAAGGCGGTTGAAGCACAGGTTAAGGGGAAAGGATTCACGTTTGTCGAGATTCTCTCTCCCTGCCCGACCGGCTGGAAGATGGACACGCAGACGGCATGCGAGTATATCCTGTCGCAAATGCTGCCGGTGTTCCCTGACAAGGTCTTCAAGGATGTCATCGCCGAACGCGAAAGTTATTTCAGAGAGAACATCGAGCTTACGGATGAACAAATCCTCGAGACGCTGGAACTCGGGCAACTTGGCGAGCCGTTTCCCTATGTCAAGGATTTTGTCGAGAATTTCCCGACTACGAAGTTCAAGTTCGCGGGTTTTGGCGGACAAGGCGTCTTGACAGCGGGCGCGATTCTGGCCGCCCTCGGCATGCAGGAACATCTTAAGGTTTCGTGGATTCCGTCTTATGGACCGGAAATGCGTGGCGGGACCGCGAATGCTTCTGTGGTCTTATCGACGAAACCGGTCGGCTCGCCGATGGTGGTGAAGCCGGATGTGCTGGCGGTCATGAATGACCCCTCAATGGACGCCTTTGAAGCTACGGTGCGACCCGGCGGGTTGATGATTGTGAACAACACAATCATTTCACGAAAGGCCAAACGCACCGACATCGATGTGCTCTATATGCCTTTGACTGGTATCGCGGATGAACTGGGGCTGAAAGCCTCCGCAAACATGGTGCTGCTCGGCGCCTATCTCGAATACAGCAAGCTCTTGCCGGTTGAGCATCTCAAGCAGATTGTTCCCAAGGGACTGAAACGCAAACAGCTGGGCGAGCAGAACATTGTCGCCGTCGAAGCGGGCGCAAAGTGGATTCGCGACAACGTCAAGCGCAAAGTTGCGGAACCCGCGCTGGCATAGAGAGAATCATCGTCAGTTATGTAAAAGGGCTTGCCGTTCGGCAAGCCCTTTCGATTGATACGTATCTCTATAGTGTCAGTGCCGCGCGTCCACCGCCGCGTAGGCCGCCATCTGCACGATATCGTTGACGGCGCAATCAGGCTGGAGAATGTGTACCGCATGACTCATTCCCATCAAGATTGGGCCGATCGCCGTTGCTCCGCTCAACTCGGTCAACAGCCTGAAGGCAATGTTGCCACTGTTCAGATCGGGGAAGATAAGTACGTTGGCCGCTCCGCCCTTCAATGTGGAGAACGGGTAGAGAGTCTGAATGATTGATTCATCCAGCGCCGTATCCGCCTGCATCTCCCCATCGATAACGATGTCCGGTCGCAGCTTCCTCACGATACGCACGGCTTCCGCAACTTTGCGTGAGGCCTCATGCGGAACATTGCCGAAGTCTGAGAAGCTCAGCATTGCGACGCGCGGCTCACTCTTGAAGTTCGCACGCACAGTGTCCGCCGACAATATCGCGATTTCGGCAAGGTCTTCCGCCGTTTTCAGCTCGACATTGACTCCAACATCGGCCAGATACAGGTTTCTGTTCTTGAAGACCAGCGCATACATCGCAGCGACATGATTAACACCGGGCTTCTTCGGCAGGACTTGCAGCGCCGGACGCACGGTGTCCGAGTAGTGCTGCGAGATACCCGCGACCAAAGCGTCCGCGCGGCCTTCACGGAGCAGCATCGGTCCAAGATAATTGGGATTCCGAACCAGCTTGCGAGCTTCCATCAGCGTCATCCCCTTCCGCCTGCGCAAATCCCAGAGCTTCCCGGCAAGATTTTCGACTTCGGGGAACGTCATGCGCTGGGGATCCAAGATCTCCATTTCAGCGAGGCTGATCCCCAATTCCTTCGCATGTTCATGGATGACATCACGATCACCAATCAAGAGCGGATAGCCGATTCCTTCCTTGACAATCAAACCTGCGGCCCGCAACACCTTGGGGTGACTGCCTTCCGGCAAAACAATTCGCTTGCGATTGAGTCGCGCCTGATCGATAAAGATGCGCGTGACGTGCCGGCCGCTCCCGAGCAACTTCTCGAGATGATTGTGATACGCGGCGAAATCCTTGATGGGTTTCCGTGCAACACCGGATTCTCCCGCTGCGCGGGCCACCGCAACTGCGACGCGCAAAAGCACCCGGTGATCCATCGGCTTCGGAATCACGTACTCGCGTCCGAAGTGCAGATAGTCGAGGCCGTAGGCCGCACTTACGTAGTCGGGAACATCTTCCATAGCAAGCTCAGCCAGTGCGCGCGACGCCGCCATCTTCATCTCTTCGTTGATTTGCGTGGCGTGGCAATCGAGTGCTCCGCGGAAGATTGCGGGGAATCCGAGCACATTGTTGATCTGATTCGGGAAGTCGCTGCGGCCTGTGCAGACAATCGCATCGGGGCACGCTTCTTTGGCATCGCGATAGGCAATCTCAGGATCGGGATTAGCGAGCGCGAAGATGATTGGCTGCTTTGCCATCGACTTTACCATCTCTGGCTTGACTACACCTCCGACGGAACAGCCGATGAACACGTCCGCGCCGACCATCGCTTCGGCCAGCGTGTTTGCCGAGGTTTCGCGGGCGAAAGCCGCCTTGTAGGGATTGTAGCGCTTATGTCCTTCGGCCATGTCCTCGCGGTCAAGGCGCAGTGTTCCCTTCGTATCGCACATCAATATGTTCGCAGGATTCACACCCAGCGATATATACATCTTCGCGCAGGCGATAGCCGAGGCTCCTGCGCCGTTTACGACGACCTTGACCTGCTTGATATCCTTCTCGACCAGCTTCAGAGCGTTGAGCAGGCCCGCACCCGAAATGATTGCCGTGCCGTGCTGATCATCGTGGAAGACGGGGATTCCCATCGTCTTCTTGAGGGTTTCTTCGATATAGAAACACGCGGGCGCAGCAATATCCTCAAGGTTTATTGCGCCGAAAGTCGGTTCAAGCAGCTGGCAGGCTCGAATGACTTCCTCTGGATCTTCGCTGTTGATTTCGATGTCGAAGACATCGACCGCAGCGAATCGTTTGAACAATACTCCTTTGCCTTCCATGACCGGCTTGCCCGCCAGCGCTCCAATGTTTCCAAGCCCGAGCACGGCCGTTCCGTTTGAGACAACCGCAACGAGATTCTGCCGCGCCGTGTACTCCGATACGAGCTCTGGATTCTTCTCGATTCTCAAACACGGTTCGGCAACTCCCGGACTGTAGGCAAGCGACAGATCATATTGCGTTTCGACCGGTTTGGTCGGTATGACTTCAATCTTCCCCTTCGGTTCTCGACTATGATATTCGAGGGCATCTTCTGCTAATGACATCTTTCCTTACTCCTGAATTTCAAGCAACAGTGCTTGTGAAATTTTTCATTAATATACGATTTGGCCCCGTAGGATGCTCGTTTCAGCACCTTAATTGCGCTGTTTACGCAACTATTTGTCGCATTGTCACATTTCAGACGAGAAATTTGCCCGAGGGCTTGACAAGCTTGACTGCAATTTGTATATTCAAATATTCAATTGATTAATTGAGACAAGAAATGACACATTTTGATCGTCTGCGCGACAACCTAAGTTCAGAATTCTCCAAAATTGGCAGAGTCCTCTCCAGCCCTAAGCGAATTGAAATCATTGAGTTGCTGTTCCAGTGTCCCAAGAGCGTCGAGACACTTGCCGAGAATACCGGAATGAGTCTCGCCAATACTTCCCAGCATCTACAAGTGCTGAGAGGCGCCGGAATGGTCGAGGCCCAAAGGAGCGGCACCTACATGATTTATCAGCTCGCGAGTCCGCTCGTCCATGAGTTGGTCAGTATGGTTCGACAGGTCGCCGAGACGCACCTTGCCGATGTGGACAGAGCGCTCGCCAAAATCAGAGAAGGCACGACAGACCTCGAGAATATCGATCGCACACAGTTGATGCAGCGCGCCAAGGAGGGCAAGGTTATCGTCTTGGATGTCCGCCCGCAGGACGAATATAATGCCGCCCATCTGCCATTTGCGGTGTCAATCCCGCTCGCAAAACTTGAGAAGCAGTTGGCGACTCTGCCGCGCGACCAGCAAATCGTCGCCTATTGCCGGGGACCATATTGTCTGCTGGCCGGCGAAGCCGTTCGCCTGCTCAAGCACAAGGGTTTCAAAGCAACTCACATTCGTGATGGAGTCGGCGAGTGGAAAGCACATGGACTCCCTTTGGAAACAGGCTCCGAAAAAGGGTCCGAAAAGTAAACCTTCTAAACTAAGAATAGAAAAGAATCATGGGACTGATTGAAAAGCTCTTCGGAAGTTCGAAGGGCGTAAAACCGCTTGAAACAAGCGATGAGACGTTTGAGACAGATGTATTGAACTCTGACCTGCCGGTGATGCTCGACCTCTGGTCGCCGGGCTGCATGCCCTGCCAGGTTCTGGGCGGAATGCTCAGGGAACTTGCACCCGAGTATGCGGATCGAGTCAAAATCCTCAAGCTGAATGTCTCGCAGAATATGCAGACAGCTATGAAATTTCAGGTGCGCGGGGTTCCGACAGTGCTGTTCTTTAAGAAAGGCAAAGTCGTTGACCAGATGGTGGGACTTGCTCCCATGGATGTTCTGCGTCAGCGACTTGATCGTCTGGCGGCCTAAGCCGGAGAATCATTAGCACACACTCTCACACGACCTCTTTTGTATGCGACGACTTCTCTTTTCACTGGCATTGCTCTCCGCACTGATCATGCTGGTGATAAACATACTGCCGGAACCGGGCGGCGAACGCACTCCGCATGAGATACTGCGAGCAAAACACTCGGTAACGCGCAAGCCATCCGTTGATCACGCGAAGTTCTCCGTGCTGGACGGACCCTTCGAAAATCCTCAAGACGTCACCCGTGTCTGCATCTCCTGCCACACGGAACGGCACATTGAGGTGATGCAATCCTCACACTGGAACTGGGAACGCATCGAATACATCGAAGGTAAAGGCATCCGCAAAGTTGGTAAGAAGAACATCCTGAATAACTACTGTATCGGGATTTCCGGAAACGAGCAGGCATGCAACCGCTGTCATATCGGATACGGTTACGGCGATGCTTCGTTCGACTTCAAGAATCCCTACAATGTGGATTGTCTGGCCTGTCACGACCAAAGCAATCTCTACATGAAGGCCGGCGCCGGAATGCCTGACCCGAATGTGGACCTTGCAAAAGTGGCAAAAGACGTCGGGGCGCCGACGCGCACCAACTGCGGAACCTGCCACTTCTTCGGTGGCGGCGGCAATAACGTGAAGCACGGTGATCTTGAGATGGCGCTGTTCGAGCCGTCGCGTGAAATGGATGTGCATATGGCAGTCGACGGCGTGAATATGCAGTGTGTGGCCTGTCATACTGCGGAACAGCACCAAATGCTGGGTAAGCTGTATTCCGTATCTTCAATGAATCGCGACCGTGTTTCATGTGAAACATGCCACGGCGGTCTGCCGCACGCAGACAAGGTTTTGAATAATCACACGCTTAAAGTCTCCTGCCAGACCTGCCACATTCCAACCTACGCAAAAGACCATCCGACAAAACTGCAATGGGATTGGTCCACGGCCGGCCAGCTGCAAGACGGCAAACCATTCAGTCAGGTGGATGACCAGTTAGGTGTCGAAACCTACATGTCCACCAAGGGTTCATTTGTCTGGGGCAAGAACATCAAACCTGAATATGCATGGTTTAACGGCACGGCTTCGCATTACTTGCTCGGGGATACTTTTGATCCGGCGGATACGCTGCAGATGAATTCGCTCCGCGGTTCGTACGACGATCCCGACGCGAAAGTTGTTCCCGTCAAGATACATCGCGCGAAGCAGATCTACGACGTAGAACATAACTACCTGATTCAGCCGAAGACTGTCACAAATCATCCCGGAGACAGCGCGTTCTGGAGAGAGTTTGACTGGCAACGTGCGTCCGCCGCAGGCATGCGTGAAGTCGGACTTCCCTACAGCGGCAAGTTTGATTTCGCGCAGACTGTGATGTACTGGCCGATTAACCATATGGTCGCGCCGGCCAGCAAGTCCGTGACATGCGCTGAGTGTCACACGCGCCAAGGCGGGAGACTTGAGGGCCTGAACGATTTTTATATGCCGGGCCGCGATCGTGTGTTATGGATTGATCGGGCGGGAGCAGGACTTCTGGTGTTGACCATTCTCGGCATATTGGTTCACGGTACCGCACGCTTTATCGTATCGCGCAGACGGAACGGGGGACACTAAATGAAACGCGAATTAGTCTATCCGGTCTTTGAACGCTTTTGGCATTGGACGCAGGCCGCGCTGATTATTCTGTTAGGTGTCACAGGCTTCGAAATTCACGGTTCACTCCATTTCTTCGGGTTCCGGCAGGCGGTCAACATTCACTCTGTCGCAGCCATCGCATTTCTGATCCTGATCTGCTTCGCCGTGTTCTGGCATTTAACCAGCGGTGCGTGGCGACAGTATCTTCCCACATCCACTAACATCAGGGCGCAAGTGGACTATTACGTAACGGGCATTTTCCGCGGCGCTCCGCATCCGACGAAGAGAAGCGTGCTGAGCAAGCTCAACCCTTTGCAGAAACTCGTCTATGCCGGGCTGAAGGTCCTGGTCATTCCCCTGATGGTCACGACCGGTCTTATCTACATGTTCTATCGCTATCCGCAGCAATATGAAGTCATCAGTCTGAATATTGAAGGGCTGTCTGTGGTGGCGGCAATTCATACGCTTGGTGCGTTCCTCTTGGTCACATTTCTGATTGCACACCTCTACTTGACGACCACCGGCACCACGCCCACTGCAAACCTCAAGGCCATGGTCACAGGCTACGAAGACCTGCCCGACGAGCAGGCCGTCGCACACGAACGAAATCTCCTGCTAAAAACGGAAACGGTTAGCTGATGGAACACCGTACAACCAAATACATGAACCCGTATCTGGCAGGTTTCCTGCTCGGACTGGTTCTCTTAGGAAGCATCTTCATTACGGGGCGTGGACTCGGTGCCAGCGGCGCAATCAAGGATACGATTGTGTCCGTTGTGAGCGGCATCGCTCCTGAGCATGCCGCGGAGTCGCCCTACTACGGCCCGCTCATCGCCGATCAAGAGCACAGTCCGATGAAATCCTGGCTCGTGTTTGAGCTAATCGGCGTGCTGATCGGTGCCTTCGTATCCGGACTGATCTCAGATCGGCTCGGCTTTCGCAGCGAAGGCGGACCACGAATTCAGAACAAAACACGCTGGATGTTCGCGGTCATGGGTGGTGCGCTGTTTGCCATCGGTGCGCAGTTCGCCCGAGGCTGTACAAGCGGAGCTGCCTTAAGCGGTATGGCCGTGCTTTCCACCGCCGGCTTTGTGACCATGCTGGCGATTTTCGGAACGGGGTATCTGGTCGCTTTCTTTTTCCGCAGATTGTGGATCTGAACAAACGGGAGCTGTTCCATGGGACCATTTGTGCCGGATCCAATCTCTTTTGAGCTAAACTTAGTTATCGCGTTGCTGATAGGTATCGCCTTTGGATTCGTTCTCGAGCAAGCCGGCTTCTCTTCGTCACGCAAACTTGCCGGACTGTTTTACGGATATGACTTCACGGTGTTGCGGGTCTTCTTCTCAGCGGCCGTCACGGCTATGGGCGGAATTCTGCTATTAGGCTTTGCAGGCTTACTCGACACGGAGGCAATATACATTAATCCGCTCTGGTTGTGGCCAGCTGTCGTCGGTGGAGCCATCATGGGTGTTGGTTTTATTCTCGGAGGATACTGCCCGGGGACCAGCTTCTCAGCTGCGGCAATTGGTAAAATTGATGCGTTGTTCTTCATCGGTGGGCTGTTTCTCGGAGTGTTTGTCTTTGCCGAGATGTTTCCTGCCTGGGAAGAGTTCTATTACTCGTCGGCCTTCGGACCCGTCAGAGTCTTTGACACTTTGGGACTCTCGATCGGCTGGTTCGCGTTCTTGCTGATTGTTATCGCGCTCTCCGCATTCGCCGTCACCAGCTGGATTGAGAAGCGCGTTAGCGCAAGTGCCCCGTCACGGCAATTCCGCTTGCGTCCCCACTCCATCGCCGCCGTAGCCACCGTGCTCGCCGGCGTGCTGCTGATTTCGCTGCCGGATAGGAAGTCGCGCGTATTGGCAATGGTCACAGCAGCCGAGCACCTCGCCGCGTGTGAGACTGCGTTCATGACAGCCGATGAACTCGCCTTTCGGATTATTGACCGCGAACCGAACATTCAAATCGTTGACGTGCGCGATTCTGCTGCCTTCAACTCGTTCGCTCTGCCCGGAGCGATGAACATTCAAGTCCGTAATCTGTTCGACAAGGAATGGAATCGCCTGTTTGCACGCAGGCACGTCAAGAAGGTGCTGGTTGCCGAACACGAGAGTGACGCAATTGCAGCGTATCACGTTCTGGATGAGCTGGGATATTCCAACCTCGCTGTCCTCCAAGGTGGCCTGCCTCTCTTCAAGCAGGACATCTTATCCGAATCAACGCATGAAGCCGTGCCGCTTCACGAAGATGTAGCTGAATTTCGCATGAGTGCGCGAGAGACTATCAATAAACTCATCGAACAGGAACGGCAGAAACCTCCCGCTGTGGAGAAGAAGCCCAAGAAGGTGATTGGCGGCTGCTAAAATCATCCTGCGAATGTCAAAAGGCCCGCACTTGTGCGGGCCTTTTCTTCTGCCTTATGCTTTTCTATTTCCCCAAAAAGCGGCTAACGTTTAGTATTAGAGCACCATTGTGCTCAATTTGAGGCATATGAGCCAGAATAGGAGAATTTGTATCTGATTTTAAGCTCCTGTGAAAGCTGGACTCCCCGTTATGTAAGAGAGTCACAATCGGAGCCGCTCCCCTTTCCTTTTGTGAAGTGTTTCACAATATTTATGGTGTTGTCGTATCGGGGCAAAAAACCGCCCCGCTCCCCTCTGAAAACATCACTACCAATTAGTCATAGATTGAGGTCTTAACCGTGAAGAAAAAGTATATCATCGGCTGGCTGCCCGGTGACGGAGTCGGCATTGAAGTTCTGGAAGCTGCGAAGATCGTGCTCGACCGCTTGGATTTTGACGCCGAGTACATTCATGGCGACATCGGCTGGGAATTCTGGTGCAAAGAAGGCGATGCCCTTCCGCAGCGCACGATGGATTTGCTCAATCGTGTCGATGCAGCGATGTTCGGCGCAATCACTTCAAAACCCGCCAAACTGGCCGAGAAGGAACTAATTCCCGCTCTGCAGGGCAAAGGCATGACGTATCGCTCGCCTATCGTGAGAATGCGCCAGTCGTTTGATCTGTATATCTGTTTGCGGCCCTGCAAGTCGTATCCCGGAAACCCGCTGAACTTCAAAGAGAATATTGATCTCGTCGTGTTCCGCGAGAATACCGAAGACTTATATGCGGGCGTCGAGTTCGCGCCTGTTCCCGATGAACTGAAAGACACGCTCTTGAAACTCTCAAAGCCGTTCAAAGCGTTCGATGGAATTGCCCCAAGCGACTATGCCGTATCGTGCAAGATCAACACGCGCAAAGGCTCCGAACGCATCGTCAAGGCGGCCTTTGACTACGCGCGCAAACACGGGCGCAAGAAAGTCACGGTCGTGCACAAGGCGAACGTCGTCCGCGCGGCTGACGGACTGTTTCTGGATGTGGCGCGCGAAGTGGCTGCCAACTATCCGGAAATTACCTTTGACGAAGCGAACGTGGATGCCATCATGATGTGGCTGCTGAAGAATCCATTTAACTATGACGTGCTGGTTGCACCCAATCTCTATGGTGACATTGTCAGCGACCTGTGCGCACAGTTGGTTGGCGGATTAGGCTTCGGCTGCTCCGGCAATATCGGAACAAAACTTGGCGTCTTTGAACCCACACACGGATCCGCCCCGAAATATGCCGGACAATACAAGGTGAATCCGATCGCCACGATACTTTCGGCAAAGCAGATGCTCGAGTGGCTCGGCGAAATCGAGCTTGCAAAGCTCGTTGAGAAGGCCGTCGCCGAAGTGATCAAAGAAGGCAAGGTACGAACCTACGATATGGGCGGTTCGAATACGACGCTGGAAATGGGTCAAGCCATCGCCGACAAACTTCCCGCACTTATGACGGCTTGAGCTGATGAATTCCTTGATCCTTCATGAAGTCGGGCTGCGCGACGGGCTGCAAATGGAAAAGCAGGTCGTCCCGCTTGACACCAAGATTCGCTGGGCCGAACAGATGATCGATGCCGGCGTGGACATTCTCCAGCTTGGCTCCTTCGTGCATCCTGAAAAAGTCCCGCAAATGGCCGATACGGATGCGCTGTTCAACTACTTCAACGAACCGGGAAGAAGACCCGCCAATGTTACTCTCTCCGGTCTTGTCCTGAATGAAAAAGGACTGGATCGCGGGATGGCCTGTGGTGTGGACATGTTCTGCATGGGAGTCTCGGCAAGTGAAACGCACAGCAAGAAGAACACCGGCATGACCGTAGCTGAGGCGACTGATCGTATTATCGGCGCAGCTAAGGCCGCGCTGTCCGCAGGCAAACGCGTGCAAGTATCCGTTCAGTCTGCTTTCGGCTGCGGCTTTGAAGGTGCTGTGCCCGCCTCGCGTGTGCTGGGAATTCTCGACAAATACTTCGAAGCAGGCCTGAACGCGGTCTCCCTCGCGGATACTGCGGGCCACGCTCTGCCCGAACAAGTCGAAGCTCTGTTCTCTTCAGTATACAAGATGAATCCGCAGGCGGAATGCGCCTGCCACTTGCACAACACCTACGGTCTCGGATTGGCCAACTGCCGCGCGGCGATGAATGCCGGCGTAAGAATATTCGAGTCCGCCATTGCCGGCCTTGGTGGCTGTCCGTTCACAAAAGTCGCCGGCGGAAACGTCTGCACGGAAGACCTTGTTCACTATTGGCAGCGCGGCGGTTCACGCACTGATCTGGATTTGCCAAAATTGATTCAGACGGCTCAAGATCTGGCCAGCTACTTCGGCCGCGAGATGCCCGGCTTGGTCTACAAGTCCGGACCGGTCAATTACGCCGCATAAACTAACTGTAACATAACTGCTATGAAATTGCTTGAAGGTATTCGCGTCCTCGATCTGACCAACGTGCTCTCCGGCCCCTTTGCCACATTGCATCTGGCACTCGCAGGTGCGGACGTGATCAAAATTGAAAATCCGACGGACGGCGATCTCGCGCGCAAGCTCGGCTGTGTTCCCGATTTTAACAAGAAGCTGATGGGAACAAGTTTCCTCGCACAGAACGCGAACAAGCGCTCCCTGACTCTAAACCTGAAACAGCCTGCGGCCAAAGAAATCTTCAAAAAGCTCGTCAAGAACGCCGACGTGGTGGTGGAGAACTTCCGGCCCGACGTGATGAAGCGGCTCGGACTCTCATATGAAGTCTTGTGTGAGATTAACCCCAAACTCATCTACTGCGCCATCTCCGGCTTCGGTCAAACAGGGCCCGACGCGTTCAAACCCGCCTACGACCAGATTATTCAGGGATTGTCCGGCGAAATGGCCATCAACGGAGACGAGCGGCTGCATCCTCTGCGTGCAGGGTTTCCGATCTGCGATACGGTCGGCGGACTGAATGCCGCTTTTGCCGTGATGGGAGCGCTTTACTATCGCGAGCGCACGGGTGAAGGCCAGTTTATTGACGTTGCACTCCTCGACTCGATCATGCCGCTTATGGGCTGGGTCGTCGCCAACTGGATGATTGGACAGCAGCATCCCGTTCTGATGGGCAATGAAAACTTCACAGCCGCTCCCTCAGGTGTGTTCAAGACCAAAGACTGCTACATCAATATCGCCGCCAATAAACAGGAACAGTGGGAAGCCCTGGCGGATTTGGTCGGTGTGCCCGAACTTAAGACCGATCCGCGTTTTCAGGAGCGTGATGCTCGCAAGAAGAATCGCACGCAACTGACTCCCCTGCTCGAAGCGAAACTGATGGAGCGCGAAGGTGCGTTCTGGGTCGAAGAACTGAATAAGCATGATGTGCCGGCCGGATTGATTCTGTCCCTCGAAGACGCCCTGATGCAGCCTCAAATCGCACATCGCAAGGCGTTCAACAAGGTCAACGTGGACGGCATCGGTGACTTGGAACTATTCAATCTCACGGCGAAATTCTCGAAAACTCCGGGCGACGTTACCGCGCCGCCGCCGAAACTTGGTGAACATACCGATCTGCTGCTTGGCGAACTGGGCTACAGCGCCGCGGAGATTGCCAAACTGCGTGAAGACAAAGTAATTTAAGATATCAGGAGCAACATAATGCCCATGACGTTAGCAGAGAAGATTCTGGCGCGCGCGGCAGGTCTGCCGGAAACCAAAGCGGGAGACGTGGTCGAACCGCAGGTGGATCTGGCCATGTCGCACGAGAACGCCGCGCTCGTTCTCCATCAATTCAAGGAAATCTACAAGGGTCTCAATGTCGAGCCGCGCGTGTGGGATCCAAGCCGGATCGCGATCATTTTCGATCATCGTGTCCCCGCCGAAAGCTCGAAAACCGCGACGAACCAAAAGCGCGTGCGCGATTTCGTCGGCGAACAAGGCATCACGAAATTCCACGACATTCGAGGCGACCAAGGCGGCATCTGCCATCAGATTCTGCCCGAATACGGCTACGTGCGCCCGGGTGCCGTCGTGGTCGGCACGGACAGCCACACCACCACTCACGGAGCGCTTGGCGCGTTTGCCTTTGGCATCGGTGCGACGGAAATGGCCAGCGTCTGGGCACTCGGATCCGCGCTGAACATCGAGGTGCCCAGAACCATCAAAGTCGAAATCAACGGCGCCTTGTCAAATTTTGTGTCCGCAAAAGATGTGATCCTCTATCTCATCGGACTGATCAAAGCCAACGGTGCCAACTACCGCGCGCTTGAGTTTCACGGCTCGACGATCCGCAATATGTCCACGTCGTCGCGGCTGGTGCTTTGCAACATGTCCGTCGAAGCCGGCGCGACGGTCGGCATGGTTCCACCCGATGTCGAAACCAAGCGCTACCTGCGCGACGAAGCGAAAGTCTCCGACACCCTCTGGATGGAATCACCCGATGCCGATGCGGACTATGAGCGTGTCGTTCAGATTGATGCAAACAAACTTGCCCCGCAGATCGCCTGCCCGCATACGGTGGACAATGTGAAGCCTGTGACCGACATTAAGGGAAAGAAAGTCGACCAAATCGTGATCGGATCCTGCACCAACGGACGGCTTGACGATCTTGCCGCAGCCGCATCGCTGATCCGCACAAAGAAAGTGCATCAACGCACGCGCATGCTCGTCTTCCCCGCGTCGTGGAATATCTACAAAGCGGCCATGGAGCGCGGCTATCTGAAAGACTTCGCCGATGCCGGTGCCGTCGTCATGAATCCCGGCTGCGGCTGCTGCTTGGGCGTGCATCAAGGCGCGCTGGGCGATGGTGAAGTGTCGCTTTCGACAACCAATCGCAACTTCAAAGGCCGTATGGGCAATCCGAATGCTGAAGTGTTTCTCTGTTCGCCGGAAGTGGCCGCTGCCAGTGCCATTCGCGGCGAAATCACCGACCCGAGAGAGGTGTAATCATGCCGAATGTCATTGCCGTTCTGGGAGACGATATCTCCACTGATCATATCTATCCGGGCCGTTTCATGGCTACGGTGCTGCCCAGCGAAACTCCTCAATTCTGTTTCGCCGATATGACCGAACTGAACGCCGCGTTGAAAGCAAAACAATTCCCCGCAGGGAGCTTCCTGGTCGCGGGTGAAAACTTCGGATGTGGCAGCTCGCGTGAGCAGGCCGCTTCGACGATTAACGGCCACAACTTGATTGTGGTCGCCCGCAGCTTCGCGCGCATTTTCATGCAGAATGCCGTCAATCTCGGCCTGCCCCTCATCATCTGTCCGCAGGTTGAAGCCTCGGAAGGGGACGAGCTGGAGCTTGCTGGCGGCAAGCTCGTCAACAAGTCTACGCGGAAGCAATTCGACATTGAGCCGCTGCCCCCATTACGTCAGGCCATCATCGATGCGGGCGGTTTGGTCGCCTACACAAGAGAAAGAGTAAAGCAGAGACTCGCCGCGCATTGATTCGCTGCGGCTTAATCATAGTAAAGCCCTCTGGTTCACCATCAGGGGGCTTTTTCATTTTAGCTCATCCCTTGACACGCTTATCAGGTAACAAGCGTCTCGCACCACTTTGAGTGCCAACTCGTCCGCGTAGGGACCCTGAATCACAGTCACAGCCGACGATACTTGCTTTAATCCCGTAAGCATGTTGCCCAATTGGGTTCCCCATCCAAGCCGGGCAATAGGCTTGCAACCCTTACATAACTCAATGGACCCATCAGAATAATCTAAATCGTGATTGCCCAAATGTTTACAACATTTTTACAAAAACAGCTTGACTTTTTGTAGATATTGTATTATATTAGCACCAACAAACCACCAGCGGCGCAATCAAAATCCGGCACCAGCCAGACGAATCTCTTCCCGCACCCTCCTTAGTCTACAGTTTTCAGGTTATTGCTCGATAAGTTGACCCACGAGGGAGGATTGGTTATATTTGGGGCCAGCCAGAACATTTCTCTTGACCCCTGAGTATAAAGCACATGATTGACTCCCCTTCCCCGTTTGTCAAGCCGCATCCCGGCCTCCGAATCAAGGACTACCAGCCGGTCGTCCCGCGTCCCACTGCCGAACAAGTCGCACGATTCCCGCAGGATGCAACTGAGTTGCTCGACCGTATCTGGGCCAGACACAACGAGCTGATTCCCTACGGGCAGTATGGCCTCGACTGGATTCGTGGCAAGCACTTCCTGATTGCCGGTGGAACCGGTCCCGGCCTCGGTGGAGCCATCGAAAGCGCCGTGCGCAGATTCACCTCTGTTGACGGAAGCGTGACTGTGCTGGCTCGTGATCTAACCCGCTCCGTCGGTTTCGAAATGGGCAAGCAGATGGCCGAGCGCGCGGAAAGAATGGGCTTCGGCAATCGCTATCACCTGTCCAATGACGGGATGGCGCTCGAAGGTCCCGCCTTCGAGTCACTGCTGCAATCGCTCAAGGAAGCAGGGGCACAGCAGATCATTTACATCAACTGCGTTGCTGCGGCCGTTGCGGGAATGCTGCCCGGAATGCCCCCGATTTACGTCAAGGATGTCGATGAGGAAGGCCTTTTTCAATACAAGCTCCTTCCCTTGACAGACGCGCAGATCGAAAACACCCGCCACGTGATGGGCCGCATGGCCGTCGAGTTCCCGCATAAGCTCGAAGAAGCAGGCATTAAGGTTCACGTCACCACCTACATCGACTGGCGCGGCAGTCTGGACGTCATCAGCCGCGACCCTGAAAGTCCGTTCTACGGTCGTCAGGGACCCTACTCCACCAGCCTCTATCTTCCCAAAGAATTCCTGCAGGCGGACACCATCAAGTCCTACGGGCATGGCCGCATCGTGCTGGATGTATTTCTGCCTGTGATGCGCACCCGTGCCTTGGGTTTTATTCCGGGTGCAATTCCCCAGTCCTACCTGTTCGAAAAGATGATGAAAATGTCGGACATACGGCAGCGCGACGTTCCCGAACTCGCATTGGGAGTCCTCGACCAGATTGGCCGCGCCGTCTCCGGCGGAACCTACAATCCCTTCCCTCGTCTGGACGAACACGAAATCCCGCTCGAAGAGTGGTATTGGCAGATCGTCCAGAGACTCTGTGACGACGAGTCAAGTGAGTTTTACTGGAAGAAATGGATTGAAATGTAGCCTCGCAAGAGTGTGATTCCTTTCAAGGATCCGGTGCGAGCTGCGCCGGATCTTTCTTTATCTCACGATTTATCTGAGGATAGAATGGGATAACACGAGTCAGGTTCTGCCGCGTGCCAAGTGGACAATTCGGCGTAAATTCTCTACATTGGTGCTTACAATGAATAGCTATTTCTCTTAAATCTAAGGCATAGTAATGGACTACTTCCTAAACGAAGACCAACTGGCGTTGCGCGATCTGGCGCGCAAGATTGCAGAAGAAAGAGTTCGCCCCGTCGCCGCGCAGTATGACCGCGACGGAACCTTTCCGTGGGACATCGTGAAAGTGTTCGCCGAAGCCGGACTGTTCGGCATCGTGATTCCCGAAGAGCACGGCGGACTGGGCATGGGCGTGCTCGAACTCGCCGTCGTTACTGAAGAACTCTCCAAGGCGTGCGGCGGCATTACGCTCGCGCTTGCGGCTTCCGCGCTCGGCACCTTTCCGATTCTGCTCAGCGCCAACGAAGAACAGCAGAAGCGTTATCTGCCCGATCTTGCCGAAGGAAAGTATCTTGCCGCTTTCGGATTGACCGAACCCAACGCGGGTTCAGACGCGGGTTCGATGAGAACGCGCGCCGTGCGCGACGGTGACGACTACATTCTGAACGGTTCGAAGATCTTCATTACCAATGGCGGCGCGGCGCACATTTATACCATCATCGCCGTGACGGATCCGACGAAAGGGTCGCGCGGCACGACCGCGTTCATCGTGCAGGATGATTACCCCGGCTTCAAGGTCGGCAAGCACGAGGACAAGATGGGCATTCGCGCGTCGGCAACGAATGAGATTATTTTTGAAGACTGCCGCGTTCCCGTCGCAAATCGCATCGGTCAAGAGGGTCAAGGGTTTCTCGTGGCGATGAAGACGCTCGACAAGTCTCGTCCCGGTGTCGCGGCGCAGGCGCTCGGCATCGCGCAAGGCGCGTTTGATCTGGCCGTGGACTACGCGAAGCATCGCTATCAGTTCGGACATCCGATTATGAATCTGCAGGCGATTCAATTCATGCTGGCGGATATGGCCACCTCGATCGAATCGGCACGCGCGCTGCTTTATCAGACTGCACGACACATCGACGCGGGCAACAAGGACATCTCGCGTTATTCGGCAATGAGCAAGCTCTACGCCTCCGACGTCGCGATGAAGGTCACGACCGACGCCGTGCAGATCTTCGGCGGCTACGGCTACATGCGCGATTATCCGATTGAGAAGTACATGCGCGACGCGAAGATTACGCAAATCTACGAAGGCACCAATCAGATTCAGAGACTCGTTATCGGCAATTCACTGGTGAAAGGTTAGGCAGGCCGCTGTCGTTTCGGTGATACTCTACGAAACAAAAGCGCCTGACGATGGATCGTCAGGCGCTTCTCGCGAAGCAATATTGCTGATTACTTTTTGCGCCTCTTGGAAGAGCTTTCCAAGATCGGAGCGAGGGCATCCACCAGCGTGGGTTCACCGATCTCCTGCAGGTCATACATCACGCGCACGTGCGGCTTAGTAATCTTGATGACGCGACCGAGGTCAATCGGTGTCGCAACGATCACCGAATCCACTTTCGCCTTTGTAATCGTTGCCTCAAGGTCCTTCATCTGCTTTTCCCCGTATCCCATTGCTGGAAGCAGCGAACCAATGCCGGGATAGATCCTGAACGTCTCGGCAATCGAGCCGACCGCGAAGGGACGCGGATCCACCATCTCGGCAGCCCCGTATTTCTTTGCCGCGACCACTCCCGCGCCATACTTCATCTCGCCGTGCGTGCACGTCGGGCCGTCTTCAATCACCAGAACGCGCTTGCCGCGAATCTTCTCGGGGTGTTCAACCTTGATCGGAGAAGCGGCATCGATCACCATCGCCTTCGGATTGACTTCTTCAATCGTCTGCCTGAGCTGTTGAATCTGCTCCGGTGCCGCGCTGTCGATCTTGTTCATCACAATCACATCGGCCATGCGGAAATTCGTCTCGCCGGGATAATAGGTCATCTCGTTGCCGGCTCGCAGCGGATCGGCGACCGTGATGTAAATATCCGGCTTGAAGAACGGTAAATCGTTGTTCCCACCGTCCCACAAAATCACATCCGCTTCCTTCTCCGCCTCACGCAGAATCTTCTCGTAGTCCACGCCCGCATAGATGACTTGTCCGCGCGCGATGTGTGGCTCGTATTCCTCCATCTCCTCAATGGTGCAGTTATGCTTCTTCAGGTCAGCAATGGAGCCAAAGCGTTGCACAATCTGCTTCGTCAAATCACCATAGGGCATCGGATGTCTGACGGCGACGACTTTCTTGCCGGCGGCTTTCAGAATTTCCGCAACCTTGCGAGTGGTCTGTGATTTCCCCGCTCCGGTGCGCACGGCGCAGACGGCCACGACCGGCTTCGAGGACTTGATCATCGTTTCGCGGCCGCCAACGAGTTTGAAATTCGCTCCAGTTGCCAGAATCCGCGACGCCCAATGCATCACATATTCGTGCTTGACATCGCTGTAGCTGTAAACCACTTCGTCGATCTCGTGTTTCCTAATCAAGTTTTCAAGCTCTGATTCGGGATAGATTTTGATGCCCTTGGGATAGAGCTTGCCCGCGAGCACGGCGGGATACGTGCGATCCTCGATGCCCGGAATTTGCGCCGCCGTGAAGGCCACGACCTCGAAGGTTTCGTTATCGCGATAGACGGTGTTAAAATTGTGGAAGTCGCGGCCGGCCGCGCCCTGAATGATGGTTTTGATGCGTCGCATAGTGAGTTAAGAAGTGAAAAAAGTGAAGAGAAAAGTAGAATCGAAATGCAATTTAACCGTCTGATCGTTCGAGCGGCATCGACATGCAGCGGGGTCCGCCTAATCCGCGCACGAGTTCGGAGCCGGGAATCTCGAGCACGTCCACACCGGCATCGCGCAAGGCGCGATTCGTATGAACGTTCCGTTCGTATGAGATGACTCGATCGGGAGCGATGGCCAGCATGTTTGAACCTGCGGAACGCTGTTCGCGAGCGGCATATCGCAGATCGCCGTTCGCCGTGCGAATCACATTCAGATCGCCGCCAAGCTCATCGCTGAGTATTTGAAGCACCGAACGGTCGTCCCTTCTGGAAATCGGCCTTCCCCCGTCGGGATTTGCTTCGTAGCGGAGAATTGACGGGCCGTGTTCAACGACCGGAGGAAACAGCACAACAGTTCGCGGACCGACGATTGTGAATACCGTATCCAAATGCATGTATACGCGCTCCGGCGGAATCACGACTTCGTAGACGCGTTTCGCCTGACCGGCCGCGAACAGTTTTCCCGCGACCAGTTCTATCGTCTCGCTGCGCGTGCGTTCGCTGCGACCGATAGCAATCGACTCATCGTTCAGGACAATGATGTCGCCGCCTTCAATTGTGAAGGGCCGCGCTTCCAAGTCGCTGTCGCCGAAAATGAACTTCGTTCCCGTGAACGACGGATGAAGCTCTAGGACGGTGTGCGTCACCCACGTTTCGCGAATGCGGGCCGGATAGTGAGCGTTGCAGGAAATGACCTCATCGCGGAATACAAACGCCGGATCCCGTGTGAAGTAGGCATTCGGCAGCGGATCTATCAGGAAACGATCGTGGTGCACTTGCGCACTGGATGGCGCACTCCCGCTCGCCTGCGCGAACTCCTGCTCGGTTAAGCCGTGAAAGATCAGACGCGTTGTCGCGTCCACTGAAAAGTGATCCAGTATGGGCTTCGACAGCGCGGGATTGTGATTCAGCTCGCAGGCTTCCTGCACGAGGCGTGCACGTCCACTCTCAGAGGCGACTACGTCGTGCACGAGATCGGACAACATCAGCACGTCCACTCCGTTCTCCCGCAATACACGGCAGAATGCGTCGTGCTCCATCTGCATCTGTTTCAAGTAGGGAATATCTTCGAGGAGGAAGCCCTGAACATTACCCGGCGTTAGTCTATCCAGTTCATCTCCAGGACGATGCACGACCAGCGCCTTCAGCGGAGAGAACTCGTTGCAAACATTAAGTCTGAAGCGCTTCAGAAAATCCTCGCGATGGGGTGCAATCATTGACTATTCTTTTAGTATAGTGTTTTCCGCGCTGATTTTCAAGCTACTCCACGCTTTCCTGACCCTTTAACGTGGCGACTTGAACACTTGAATAATGGCACGAGGGCTGCTCACTCGTGAACAGCCCTCGTTATGATAAGGTCAGCGTCAGGGCGCCGACTCAACTGACTTGGGGCACCAACTCAGAAGATGTCTGTGTTTCCGTCTCGGTTTCCCAGGCCTTTTTGCTGAAACGGTCCAGCACTGTATACATTACCGGCACCAGCACGAGCGAGAGCAGCAAGGACGACAGCAGACCGCCGATAATCACGACACCCATGCCTGCGCGCATTTCGGAGCCGTCGCCGAGCGCCAGCGCTAAGGGAAGCATACCCACCACCATCGTCAGCGTTGTCATGATGATCGGACGCAGTCGTCGCGGACCGGCTTCCAACAACGCTTCATGTGCCGTACGCCCTTTATGCCGCAGTTGGTTGGTCAAGTCGACGATTAGAATACCGTTCTTAGTGACCAGTCCCATCAGAATCAACAATCCGATCATCGAGAACATCGAGAGTGTGTAGCCCGTCAAAGCCAGACCGAGGAACGCTCCCACAATCGCGACAGGCACCGAGAACATCACCACGAAGGGATATATGTAGCTTTCATACAGCACGACCAGAACCATGTAGATGAACAGAATGGACAGGAAGATCGCCTGCACCATATCCGTGATCATCGTGCGCATGTTCTCGACGTCACCATAGGCGAAGAACTGCACTCCCTGCGGCGGGACATACTGAGCCATTTGGAGATCAAATTCCCCCTGCACTTCTCCGAGTGAGCGGCCAACGACGTTCGCAGATACCGTGACAAGCCGCTGGCGATCCTTGCGCATGATGGACGAAGGACCGCTCGTGCGTTCTATGTCAGCGACATCACCCAGTCTCACCATCTGCCCCGCTCCGTTCTTCACTCCGATTTCCGCGACCTTGCTCGGATCATTTCGATACTCGGGCGTCAGCAGAGAGCGGATGTCCACTTCAATTTCGCCGGTGCGAAATCGCGTAATGATATTTCCATTGACGGCGCTGCGCAATGCGTTTGCGACTTGACCGGGCGTCAACAAACTTGACGCGGCGCGCTCGCGATCCACGACAATTTTCAGCTCCGGCGCACCGAGTTGGTAGCTTGATTGAACGTCGCGCGCACCCGGCACCTGACGCAGGACACTCATGGCGTAGTCGGCGGCGACCTGCACGCTGTCGAGGTTCTGTCCGCGCACTTCATATTGAATAGGTGCGGCGTTTGCCATTCCGAACATACCGATGTCGCTGATTCGAGTTTCAAGGCCGGGCATGTCTTTGCAGAACTGAACAATCTGATTTTGCGTCTCGGTCGTGCTCTGCTTGCGTGCATCGCGCGGCCTGAGTTTCACCTGGATGCTGCCCAGTCGCGGACTCTCTTCAAGTCCCCACTCCGACTCTTGCAGCCCGATCGTGCTCATGACCTGTTCTACTTCGGGGTGCGAGTCAAGAAAGCTCTCGACGCGGGACATGACTGCGCTGTTTTCTTCGAGCGTCGAGCCCAGCGGCATCTTGGTGAAGATCGCAAACTCGCCGCGATCCATCGGCGGCACAAAGTCACTGCCGATAAATCCAAGCGGGATGAGAGCTATCGAAAAGATCATCGCCGCCGTGACCATGCTGAAGACGGCAAGACGGTGCGACAGTGCCCAGCTCAACACTCCTCGATAGCGTCTTTCCAGAACGGCGAATCCTGCTTCAAACCGGCGGGCAAAACCGCGCATCCATTTCTCGCCGTGAACATTTTCCGCGCTGTTCAAGCGACTTGCCAAGAGAGGTGTCACCGTGAACGAGACGATCAGCGACATGACCAGCGCGGTCACAAACACAACCGAAAACTCGCGGAATATGTTGCCGACAAGTCCTTCAACGAATGCTATAGGCAGGAATGTCACCACGTCGACCATCGTAATGGACACCGCCGCGAGGCCGATCTCATTTCTCCCTTTGATGGCAGCTGTTCGGGGGTCCGCCCCTCGCTTCAACCATTGATGGATGTTTTCGAGCACGACGATTGAATCGTCGACAAGCACACCGATCACTGTGCCCAGCGCCATCATCGTCATCAGATTCACCGAGAAGTTGAACAACTTCATCGAAATGAACGTCGAGACAATTGAAATCGGAATCGCAATCAACACTATCAGGGAATTGCGCATTGAATGCAGGAACACGAGCAGGACCAGGGCAACTGTGATGAGCGCCTCTGCAATATTGCGCTGAACCTCTTTGATAGAGTTGCGGTTAAATATTGTGATGTCCTGACCGATCTCGATCGTGACGCGTGTGCCGTGCTCCGCCGACACCGCATCCAAAACCTTGCGAACGCGTTCAGACGTGCGCACGCTGTTTGCCTGTGCCTGCTTGACGATTTGAATTCCCAACGCGGATGTCTTGTCCAATCGCGTGAGCGAGCGGTCTGACTTCACCGTATCACTGACCTGCGCGACATCCCGCAGGTAGATGGCTGACCCGTCGGCGAGTGGAAGACGCGTCAATTCAATTTCGTGAAGTGCTTCATACTTTCCGGACAACCGAATCGTATAATCCTGCGATTGCGAATAGACTTTCCCCGCCGGAACATCCAGATTGTCCGCGGCCAGATACTGATTGAACTCTGTCAACGAGAGTCCGTGTGTAGCGAGCTTTTCGGGATCCACTGCAATCTGGATTTCACGTTCCGCCGCTCCTGTGATGACGACTTGACCGACTCCATCCACCTGCTCGAGTCTCGGACGAATGACCTGATCCACAAAAGTGAAGAGGTCCGGCTGGGACATTTCGCTGGATACCGCAAGGCGTAAAATCGGAAGCTGACCGAGGTCGGCTTTGAAAATCTGCGGTTCTTCGGCATCGTCCGGTAAAAGCGCACGCACTGTAGTTATCATCCGCTGCGTTTCCTGGAGGACGACGTCCGCATCCGCAGACATATCGAACTCCAGAATGACAACGGAAGCATTCTCGCGATTGACAGAGCGGATGTGCTTGAGCTTGTTCAGTGACACGACGGCGTCTTCAATCGGACGCGAGACCATCGTTTCAACTTCCTGCGGGCCTGCGCCCGGCCAGATGGTCACAACGGTGACGTACGGCCAGTTCATCGTCGGGAGCAGGTCCACCGGCAGCCGCTGGTAGAGCATGATGCCCAGCACCGCAATCGCCAGGAAGAACATGGCTACTGCGCTGGGCCGCTTTATCGATAGTTCGGTAATAGTCATACTTGTTTACTCCAGCGTCAGATTGATTTCGGAGCCTTGCGACAACAGCTGGTTTCCTGTCACGATGACGGTGTCCCCTGCCGCAAGACCGCTGATGGCAATCCGGTCTTCCATCGTGCCCAAGATCCGCACGATCTTTTTCGCCGCCTTGTTTCCGTTCGCCACAAACACGATGGTGCGTCCCACGTCCGGCAGTGTTGCGGCACGAGGCACCACTAAGCTGCTCTCGTCCACTCCCGCAAAGATCTTTGCGCGCGCAAACATCCCTGATTTCACACCCTCTATTCCATTCATGGTCAGTTCGACCGGAAACGTTCGTGCACCTTGCATGGCGCGCGCGCCGATTGAAGTGACCTCTGCCGCAAAGGTGTCACCGAGCGCTTCCACAAAAACCGCTGCCGGCGCTCCGATCTGAATGAACTTGAGTTCGGATTCAGAGATCTGAAGTGGAAGTTTCAGCTCACTGATATCGACCAATTGAAAGACCGGCTGACCTCTGTCAATCATCTGTCCGACTTCCGTCAGGCGCGCGGTGATCGTTCCGGCAAAGGGGGCACGAATTGTGGCTTCTTCATAGGTTTTCTTGGCCGCACGGTATTGCACTTCCGCGGACTTCCTGCCAAGACGTGCGTTCTCAAAATCCGATTCCGAAACGCTCTTCTCATTGAACAGCTTCTCAACGCGCTCGAAGTCCAACCGTGCCTTCTCAAATGCGATTTTGGCTCGCTCGGCATCCAGTTCAAGCAGTTCGTCATCCAGCCTAAGCAAGGGCTGGCCGGCCTTCACAACGGTGCCGACATCCGCGTAAACGTGCTCAATCTGTCCTCCGACTTCGGCGGAGAGAACAGATTCACGACGGCCCAGTAACGTTCCACTCTTCTCCACGAATAGTTCGAAGGGTTCTGTCTCCAGCACGAAGCCGCTGACGGGAATCACCGACGCATATGCAGTCTGGGCGATGTCGCCGTGCGCGTCCTTGAGCGCCTTGCCGGTCACGATCGCAACGACAAGGCCGATGAACGTCGTTAGTGTGATAATTCGCGTTCTACTCATCTATTTCTCCTGATTTCAATTTGCAAAGGGGGATTGACCGAGAGCGAGTCTCAATCTGGCTGCGGCGAGCAGCCTGCGATAGTTGGCGTCTGCGAGGGAAACACGCGCCGTCAATTCGTCCAGCTGCACTGCATCCATTTCCAGCGGCGTGACTTGCCCCTGCGCAAACTTCGTTTGAGCGATACGGCGGGCCTCTTCGGCGAGCTGCACCGCGAGCCGTGCGGCCGATTCATTCTCCTGCGCGGTCTTCAGATCCTTGGCAGCGGATTCATACTGCAGCCGCGCCCCGCGTTCGGCCTGCGCAAGATCCAGTTCGGCGCGCCGCCAGTCGGCCTTGTATTGGAGCGCCTTGCCGTGCGTCGCACCGCTGCTCCAGATCGGGATTGTCAATGACACTCCCGCGTAGAGGGCCGAGTAGTTGTTGCGTGGATGCACATCCCACTCATTGTTCTGCCACTGCCACTGATACTTTAACTGACCGCCGAGAACCGGCCAGCGAGCATTGCGATAGATGACGTAGAGATTTTCCTGCGCCACGGCGGCGTTGCGCAATGCCATGATATCGTCACGCTCCTTCAGGTCCGACTCGACTTCCGCCGTGTCCACGCCCAGGGCGTATTCAGCCAAACTTCCTTCGATTTGGAAGGTCGTATCTATCGGGACTCCGAGATATTCCCGAAGCGAAAGCTCCGCGAGCTGCAGATCGCTGCGGGCGCGGTCCAGTTCAGGTCGCTGGTTTTGCGCCTGAACTCGTACTCGCAGAACATCATAGTCGCTTAGCAAGCCGACGTCGCGCATGCGCTCAGCGCGTTTCAAGGAACTGTCGCTTACCGCGAGACTCAACTCGCGCGCGCTGACCACATCGCGCATTAAGAGCACCGTCCAGAAGCGCTGCATGACATCGAGTTCAGTTTGCGACTCCTGCCGTTCCACTCCATGCTTGGCGGCCAATGTGTAGGCTTTTGCACCACGCACGCCCGCTGCGATACGACCGAACGTGAGGAGAGGCTGATTCAAGGTTACGTTTGCTTGAAGCGCATTTTCCTGATCAAGCTCGAGAGCTGCAAAATCGCCGGTCTCGGGATTGGGGAAGAAAATCTTGCCTTTCTTGAGCGCGCGTTGATAGCCGACATGTCCTTCTATCTGCGGCAATGCGTTTGACCATGCTTCGTCCAATTGTCCGCGTGCCTTCTGCTGCTCAATTCGCGGTCGTTGCTGTGCAAGCGAGCGTGACTTGGCGATGGCAATCGCTTCGTTCAGCGTCATGCCGTTTGCGGCAGTCACCACAGCCAGTAAAAGCGTCAGAAATCCGAATTGTCTCATGCAGTCACCCCCTCTGCGAGTTCCTGTTTGCGTTTGTCCGTGACGATGGCATCGTAGACAAGTTTGCATGTGTATTCGATAATCTTGTAGGCTTGTTCGGGGTTTTCATAGCGTGTCGTGCAAGTGCCGCGATACAGCGCACTGATCGCTTCTGCAATCAAACGGGTATCGAAATGCTTAAAGCGTCCTTCACTCACACCACGTTCCAGAAGCTGTGTGATGACGTTCACCCAATTCTTGTGATTGCGGTCAAGTGCTTCGGCAACTTCAGGGTATTTCGCGCTCATGCTGACAAACTGTTGAAACAGGAGGTCAGGCAACGGGTCATTGGCCTTTTGCTCATATAAGAATCGATGTGCGAGATAGAGGGCTTCCGGGCCAAGCTGAGTGTCCTGGGCCATCTGAATCACCGCGCTTTGGCTTTGGTGTTCGAACTGCTCTGCCAAAGCAATCAGGATTTGCTCTTTTGAGGGGAAATACCAGTAGATAGCGCCTTTGGAAAGTCCGGCTTCGCGGGCGATTTCGTCTACTGAAGTCTTGTCGTATCCTTTGGTGGCGAACAGGCGTCCTGCGGCGACAAGGATTTGTTCGAGGCGTTGGTCTTTAAGCAGATGTTCTGTCATTTTGTCTCCAAACCGACTGGTCAGTCAATTGGGTGACAATCTACGCTCTTCATTTTTCAGTGTCAATAGCAAACCGACCAGTCGGTCAAATATTTAACTATTTGTATTTTATGCATAAAATAGAATTCTTGAGATTTTCGAGAGGCATTTTGCGGTTGTTCTGCTGCGCTCGGACCGAGGTGGTGTTGGGCACTTTGACGCCCTTAAATCAGTCAATAAGTCCTGTAGTTGATTGCGGATAAGACTTTGTGTATCTTTTCACAGGTGCCTGAGACCGGAGCACGGGACTCGAGGAGTTGCCCCGATTTTGAGCGGCTCCGGACTCAAGGACGGCCCTTTTCGTCGAGACCATTAGAATACCTATAGACAACCCGGAAACCATGAATCGCGATACTACACTCCCGACATCGCTTGCCGCAACACGCAACAGCACTTTGATTGAACCTGCATCGCGAATCGAACGCCTGTTAGGCAAGTCGGCGTCCAAATGGACAGAGCACGATCTTGCCAATGTATTTGTCACATTGAATCTTCGTCAAGTGTCGCTCATGCATGTTTGCGGAGACGGCATGTTGAAGACGCTCGACTTTGCGCCACGTGACCATAATCACTTCATGCAAATTGTCCGATACGGCGAGCGCGCTGACGGATCGAGTCTGTTCCCCGGACTCGGTATTGCATCGGGCGCCTCGGATATAGTCTTGAAACCGCGCCTCGAAACGGCATTTGTCGATCCGTTCTCCCGCGAGGGGACACTGGCAATTCTGTGCGGCCACATTACGCGCGAGGGCAAACCGCTCCCGCAGTCTGGTGATTCGGTTGTTCGCCGCGCCTACGACTTGTTGCTTAAGGAGTCAGGTTACGAATTGCACGCACTCGGTGAAATCGAGTATTTCATCGGCCACCACGCTGCGGACAACGTGGACGTGACAAATGAAGATCGCGGCTATCACGCCAGCGCCCCGATGGTGTTTGGACAGGAATTGCGCCGACGCGCGCTGACACTGCTGGCGGAAATGGGAGTTCCGGCGAAGTATGCTCACAGTGAGGTGGGATTTGCCGGAGCGGAGAGCGACTCCGACCTGACGTGGGAACAGCACGAGATTGAGTTGGCGCTAAGGCCACTGCCTGAGGCCGCTGACTCCGTCGCTCTGACTCACTGGGTCTTGCGGAATCTCGCTCACGAAGCAGGTTTGCGCATCAGTTTCGATCCTGTGGTGAAACGCGGGCACGCGGGAAGCGGCATGCACTTCCACCTTGCCGGTTATCGGGATGGACAATACCTAACTGTGCTGGAAGCCGGCGGAAAGGTCAGTAAATACGCGGAAGTATTAATCGCAGGGCTACTGAAACATGGTTGTGCGCTGATGGTCTTCGGGAATCGCACCAAGAGCTCGTTCGTGCGGCTCTTTCAAGGAAAGGAGTCTCCTGCGGGAGTGACTTGGGGGCAGTATAACCGCAAGGCTCTTGTGCGTCTGCCGATTATCACCAAAGATGCGGACGGCGGCACCGTCACAGCGGAGACGGTCGAATTCCGGCTTCCGGACGGCTCGGCGGTTCCGCACTTCCTGCTGGCGGGCATCGTGCAGGCCGCTCGGGCTGCGAACTCGTTCACGGATCGTTCCAAGCTGCTTGACAGCCTGCGTGCGGACGCCAAGGATACCGTTGCAAGCAAGTCCATCCCGCGAGGATTCGCCGAGATTGCCGAGCTGCTGGAGCAGGAGCGCGCGGTATTTGAGGCCAACGACGTTTTCTCTCCCGTGCTGATGGATGCCGAGATTGCGCGTCTGAAGTCTGCCGGATAACGCATCAGCGGCTTGCACAAAACTATGAAGCCCCGGCATTTCGCCGGGGCTTCCTTTTGAGTTTATGATACGAGTAGTTTACTGCATTGCCTGACGTTGCAGCGCCGCAGGAAACCCGCCGAGCGTGTCCGTGCGGTAGCGAAGCACTGCTTGTGTCGATGCGCTCGCCGATCGCACCTGCACAAAGTGACAGTCATTCGGGAACGGTGCAGAAGCCGGCTCCGCTTGCCAGTCATCCCATTGCACAAGCGAGACATCATCAAACCACGCATATCCCGTATTGGCGGCGGGCGCGGACAAAGTGAAGCGGATGACAATGAAATTCGTGCTGCCCGGAGGAGAAAGCGATGCGCTGCGCTTCACCCACTCAGTCGTGCCGTTAAGCATCGTCCCGATGTCAACTTGCGAGAGAAGAGTGCCTCCAGATCGCAATGAATAGTATTGCGCTTGAATGGCGACACTTGCGGCATTCTCCGTTCGAACATAGCCCACGATGCTGTGCTGCAGCGACGTCAAGAGACGAATTCTAAACTCATTGTTGGCGACTACGTTTTGCGGAACTCCCGTATTTCGGCGCAAACGAATACTGCGCTGACCGCTGTGTGCGAAGTCCGTGTTGTAGCCTTCATCCGCGCTGTTCAGCAGCCAATCGTTCGCGCCTTCATCTTCCATGTTTCCGAAGTAGAGCAACTCGCGGCCGTAGCGAATCTGGAAATTCTCACCATTCAGAACTTCCGCTGACACAGGGTAGCCGATGTCAGGCAACGAGTGCGGCTCGGATATCCACCAACTTCCCGACTGTGCCAATGCCAGCGTGTCCTCACGGAAAGCGGGGATTCGCAGAGTCGTCAGCGTGTCGAATACGATAAACGCGCTGTCCGCTCCCAGCGGACGGATGAGCCACGTGCCAAGCCTGCGCGACATTTCGGTTTCATAGTCCAGAATGTTGCGCGCCAACTCTCCACGCGCCGGCTGCGGAATCCAGTGGTTGATATAGGCCGGATGCACGACGGCTGCATCTACGCCGACGCCTTCAGAGAAGTGCGTGCGCAGAATGACCGTTGGCATGGTTTCCGCATACGTCAGATCGAAAATAAAATTGCCGAGACTGTGCGCGATAAGTTTGCCGTTGTAGACTTCAAATCCCTGAATGATGTGCGGGTGATGTGCGATGACGAGATCTGCGCCCTGGTCGATCGCGTATTGCCTGATCTGCCGTTCCAACGTGTCGGGCACAAGCTCAAAGAGCATGTCTTCGTCGCCGAACGGTTCCTGCTCAGACTGCATCTGCAGGATAGGTTCGAGTGAATACTCGCTTCCCGAATGTGTGTTGATCACGACGAAATCGGCCAGCTGACCCGCAGCAGGGACAGTCGACTCAATCGCGCTGCGATTCCACATGGCAAAGCCAGGCCGCGAACGCGCCGCATCCAGAAACGGCTGCACGTTGTTGTATGAGCCTGTGCGGTCCGAGAAGCTCAGCATGGCAATCGATAGTCCGTTGCGCGACAGGAAGCGCACGCGGCGCGCAAGCTCGTCGTTCATACCTGAACCGTTGTGAACTATTCCCGCCGTGTCCAATACGTACATTGTTTCGAGCATTCCTGCAGTCAAGTAGTCAAAGACGTGATTGTTGGCGAGTGTCACGAAGTCCACGCCCGCGTTCACCAATCCGCTGACATTCGCAGGACGCGACTTGAAAACGATTCCCTTGGTCGGATGCCGTTCCGTCGCCGTTGTCAACGGGCACTCGAGATTCATGGAGGTCAGATCCGCAGTTTGCAACCAGGGATAGGTCGGTTCAAAGAGGGTATCAACGCCCCACGATTCAATGATGCCGTTGTTGTTTTCGTATCCACGCCCCGTAATCACATCCCCCGTGAATGCGAACCAGAGTTGGCGCAAACCTGTCACAGGGGAATCCACGACCACCTGAGTGGCCCAGTTGGCTCGGGAATCGCTGTCGGTCACATCGAGTGTAACAGTGTGACGACTGTGGGCGGGATAGACGCGAGAGGGATTCTGCAAGGACGAGATCGTCCCATCACCGAAATCCCAGCGGTGCGTCAGCCAGGGGCTATCCAAGTCATAGGCAAGTGAATGGAAATTCACTTGAATGGAGTCCGGATGCGAATGACTCTGGATATTCCAGCTGAACTGCACGACAGGGGGAAGGGGTAAGGTTTCCGTTACATCGCGGACTTCATCGAAAAAGACTTCTCCATCCACTGCCACCGTGTCGTTGTCGTTGACAAACCGAAGTTCCGTGATACGCGGCAGATACCCGAAGCGGCCCAGCCAGTCTTCGCCAATCGGAAAGAGCACTTCGTTCCACACTCCATTCTCAAACCACCCTTCGTATGCTGTGTTCCAGCGGAGCGACTGAGGAGCTTCCTTCCCCCAGAGAATGTAATACATCACCTCGACCGAATCTGCCACGCCGAACGCCTGAATCTCACCGAGACGCAGGAGCTTGGCGGCAACGGCCCAAACAGTGTTGGCTCCCACGCTATAGGGCGGAATTGCGATGCGCTTCCAGGAATTTCCAAACATGCGCAGAGAATGAGCCCCCTCATAGAAGTCCTCATCTGAGATTTCGGCACCCGACGGTTCGAGGTCTTCACCCGCGATGCTCAAGAGATTCGGGCTGTCCTCAAAAGACGCAAGAGTAATCCCCGTGTCCGGCGGCAGAGCAAAGTCTACAGGGTCGACGCGGAAGAATCCCAGCGCTTCGACACCCTCCTCGTAGCGATGAAAGTAGAACGTGTCGCTGGTAATCGCCAGAGTGTCCGCATTGAGCATGTCCGCGGACGTGCCGAGCAGAACAGCCCAATAACTCAGGTGAGCGGCAGGAAACCAGTTCAGCAGAAACCCTTCGTCTGTGCGCAGGATTGTCAGTGTTGTGGAAGGTTCGTCGAGAGCCGAATGTCCCGGACGAGTTTGCGTCTGCGCCGAATTCACGGACAGCGTCACGATGACAAGCAGTGAGAGTGCGAAAAGAGCTACCCGCTTCATGGAAGGGGCTCCGCAATAATCTTGGAGAATTGTCGAGGTGCCATGCAGTAAATATAGCGGTGCGTTGGCGGCTTGTCAACCGCATTTTGTAAGTTCTTGGAATAAGATGCTTTGGGTCAGGTTCGCTTCCATCATGCCGGTTCTTGGTAACACGTTGTTAAAATGAGGGTTTGAGGTGTAGACAACTGCTTTCTCTGACGTCGGGGAGGAACTTTGCATTGAAAAGGCCCACCTTTCGGCGGGCCTTGTTTACGTTGTAACTCTGCGTGTCAGTCTAAACTCTTCGCTAATCCCACCTGATTCAATATCCGGTAGACAGTTTTGCGGTCCACACCCGCACGTGTTGCCACGCGGCTGATGTTTCCCTTCTCTTCCGTGAGCAATTGCGAGAAATACTGTGTCTGAAACTGGTCCAGCAGTCGCGCTTTGGCAATGTCATAGGTCAATTGCGCGTCCACTTGAGGTACCCGCTTTGTGGTGGATTGAAGCTGTGCGGGCAAATCTTCTTCTCTGACCACCGATTTGCTCGCCAGCGAAATGGCGCGTTCCACGACATTGCGCAACTCACGCACGTTTCCCGGCCAGTCATAGCTCTGGAAAA
The DNA here is from genome assembly GCA_023382385.1 of bacterium. Lineage (NCBI taxonomy): Bacteria > bacterium. Next base: position 420,356 of record JAHDVH010000003.1, read on the forward strand.
TTTCCAGAACCTGCGGTGTGAAGCCCTCCAGCGAACGTCCATACGCATCGCCGATCTCTTTAAGGAAGTGATGGGCGAGAGCGGGGATATCATCGGGACGCTTCCGAAGCGGGGGAACGTGCAGGGTCACAACCGCGATTCGAAAATACAGGTCTTCGCGGAACTGTCTTTGCTGAACGGCCTCCTGCGGATCACGGTTTGTCGCGGAGATGATTCGCACATCCAGCGGGATCTCGCGGTTCCCACCTACCCTGCGCACCGTCCGCTCTTGAATGACGCGCAGGAGTTTTGCCTGCATTGCCAATTCCATCTCTGTAATTTCGTCAAAGAAGAAAGTACCGCCCTGTGCTTCTTCGAGCATTCCCTTGCGTGCGGTGGAAGCTCCCGTAAATGAACCTTTTTCATGGCCGAACAACTCGCTTTCGACCAGATTAGCGGGAAGCGCACCACAGTTTACCGCGAGAAACGGCGAACCGTTGCGGCGACTCGCTTGATGCAGTGCGCGGGCAATGATTTCCTTACCGGTTCCCGACTCTCCCTGAATCAATACGGAAGCTTCCGTATCCCCCACGCGCGCGAGCATCTGCATAACTTCGCGCATCGCAGGATCCACCGCGATAATCGAAGAGGAGCCCTTATGCTGAGCCAGCTCATGGCGCAGGCGGTGATTCTCCTGCAGCAGCTTGCGCTCCTTCAACGCGCGCTTGACCGCGTGCACAAGCTGTTCCCGAGCAAATGGCTTGACCACGTAATCCGTGGCGCCTTCCTTCATCGCTTCGACGGCGGTCTCTACAGTTGCGAAGGCCGTCATCATCACGACGGGCAAATCACTGCGCGACCACTTAATCTGCCGCAACACTTCCATGCCGTCGCGGTTGGGAATCATCAAGTCGGTAATCAGGAGATCCGGATCGAATTCGGCAACGGCTTGATCAACGTGCAGGCTGTCGGTCATCGTGCGGACCTCGTAGCCTTCGCGTGACAGTATCATCTGGCAATTTGCAAGCAGATCCGGTTCATCGTCAACAATGAGAATTCTGGAAGACTGTGTCATATTCATGCGGCTGGTTTGTTTGCTGGAAGATTGACCGTGAATGTTGTTCCCTGACCTGTCATGCTGGCGACGTGAATGGCGCCACCGTGATCTTCAACTAAGCGATACGTGATCGCAAGCCCAAGGCCTGTTCCGACTCCGACGTCTTTGGTTGTAAAAAACGGATCGAAAATCTTCGTGAGAATTTCCGCGGGGATACCTGCGCCGTTGTCTTCGACGCGTATCTGGACTCGCGAGTCTATCTGCTCCGCGACGATCCTGATTCGACCTCCTCGCGGCGTGGCATCCATAGCATTGATGATTAGATTGATGAAGACTTGCTCAAGCTCCGTGATCTCGCCGCTGACTGTCGGAAGTTTTGGCGAAATCTCAGAGACCAGCTCGATTCCCCGTTTCTCCACTTCCTTCCGAACCAGCAGCAGCACGCCGTGAATCAGCTGGTCAACATGCAACTCCGCTCGTTTTCCCGAAGACGTGCGGGCAAAAGTCAGGAGTTTGGAGACAATTTTCGAAATGCGATCCGTTTGACGGTGCATCATCGAAAGATGATCAGCCATATCCTCCACAGGACGACCGGACTGTACATCCTCCAAAAGCAGTTCGATGCGGTTCTTGATAATCCCCACCGGATTATTGATCTCGTGCGCGACGCCTGCCGCAAGCTGTCCGGTCGCGGACATCTTCTCCATTTGAACCAGTCCGGCCTGTGCATCCCTCAACTGCTGAGTGCGCTGCTCCACGATCAGTTCGAGGTTTTCATTCTGCCGTTGAATCTCCTGTGCAAGCGCCATTCTTTCCTGGTTTTCTGCGAGGATCGCTCTGTCCGCGCGCACTGCGATGACCCAGACGACGAAGAACAGTGCCAGACCCGTGAGCAATGTGCTTATCAGAATCACGTTGCGCAGCTGCTCGACTTTGCGATACGTGGGTGCAACGTTCATCAGCACTTCAAAAGCAAAGCGGGCGGAGCTGCTGTCGGCTGTCCGGAAGTCCACCGGATAAAAGCCCAACATGTGATCCGTATCGCTCGCAGCAGTCGGCAGATGTCCCGGAGTCTGTTCGCTAACGAGTTTAGAGGACGACTTGCCGGCCAAGGCCGAGAGCAGCATGGAGTTGGTCGGCTCTGACCTCCCTTCCCGTGTCGAATCCGTTGAAAAGACCAGCTTGTGCTGCTTGTCATAAATACTGATGCGCTCGATCTGAAATCCGCTGACAAACGTATGCACAATCCCCGTTAGCTCGCGATGGGCCAGCGGATGATCGAAGGGAAAAGTGTCAAATGTCATTTGCCACGGCTCGAGGTAGAACTTATCAATGGAGCGGGCCAGGTGGCTGACTGCGGCACTGCCGTATTGCTCCGCGACCGAAATGAGATTCGCGCGGCCGAGGCCATAGGCCACAAAGCCGCCAATCCCGACAATCAGGAGATCAAGGAGCAGGAAGTTGAAGGCGAAATAGCGAGTCAGGCGAGGTGCCGGGCGTTGGGGCATGCGCGTGACCCGTTGGAATTATTGGACTTCATAATTGATCTGCGGTAGTTGCTTGGACTGTGACTTTCCTGCCCCACTTCGGCGAAATCGTTGTCATTTGTGTGGCAATTGTTCTACAGTCGTAAAGGTATGAAAAAATTTGAGTAAGTCAATATGCCCCCAAAATGTCCCAGAAAATGATCTAACTCAGCTTAACAAACTACATAGCACGGAAAGTCCTGGGTCGCTTTGTAATATTTTATTTAATATACTCTTATCAAAGTACGTGCGGACCAAATGACGTTGTGGCACACCCGTTGCCATATGCAAAACGGGGACCGCAATGCAGCGTGGCTGTCATGAGTTCCTTCAGTCGTTGCGGTCCTCGCTTCCCCAATCCCTTTTATGCGGTGGCAGCTTCACAGGGCTCGGCCAGGCCCGGCGCGCCCCGCGCCCAGATTATGATACTAACCATAAACACCCGAACAGGTAAACGACCCATGAGACTCAGGCTTCTTAGCACGATTTCACTCGCTCTACTCTGGTGGTCAACAGCAGGCTGGTCTGCTACTCACCATGTGTCAATCCAGAACTTTTCGTTCGCGCCGCAATCGATTTCGATTTCGGCCGGAGACAGCGTGATCTTCACGAACAACGATGTCGCTCCCCACACGGCGACGTCTACGACCGGATTGTTCGACAGCGGCTTTTTGAATGTCGGTGCCGTGTGGGGAACTCAATTTAATTCTGACGGCTCGTATCCATATGTCTGTCTCTATCACTCCAACATGACGGGCGTCATCACGGTAGGTGGTGGACAGGGCACCGACACAGCGTGGGTTGAACTTACCAGTCCGACAGCTCTTCCACTCGCTGACGTGCGATTCTGGGACGCAAACATTGGCTGGATCGCCGGCGAGCAGGGAATCCTGCGCACGACGAACGGCGGAGACTCATGGCAGCTGGTGGGAACGTCAGACGATGCGGAAGCGGTGTTCTTTATTAGTGCGACTGAAGGCTGGGCGTGCGGCAACGATGGCATGATTCTGCACACGACCAATGGTGGTCAGAGCTGGACGCCGCAGAACAGCGGTGTCGAAGAGAAGCTGCGGGACATCTGGTTCACGGACTCGCAAAATGGATGGGCGGTCGGCAGAAACGGTATCCTCATCCGCACGACCAACGGCGGTCAAACCTGGAACCCGCAGAGCAGTCCGGCAACGGACGACTTGCGCGGTATCTACATGCTCGACGGCCAACGCGGCTGGATTGTCGGGTCTGACGGACTGATTCTCTATACGTCGAACGGCGGTGCGAACTGGAATACTCAATTGAGCGTGCCGGGAGGCGAAGAAGACGAATTTGAGGCAGTCGTGGCGATAGACGAGAACCATGCGTGGGCGGCTGGAGGGCAGGGACGAATCTATGCGACCACGAATGGCGGTCTCAATTGGACTCCACAGGCCAGCGGGACGACGGTCGCTCTGCAGGACATCCACGTCCGAGGTTCGGACTTCGGGTGGGTGTGCGGTGCTGGCGGCTTCCTTGCGTCCTTGATGAGCGAGGGAGGAATGTGGCATACGCAAATCCCGCCTGTCGTCGCGACCTTCACGAGCGTTTACTTCGTCAGTGACTCGCTGGGATTTATGGTCACGGGTGACGGGCGCATCTTCCGGCGCAGAATCGCTGAGGTGAGCAGTTCCGCACCGCATGATCATCATCACGCGCACGTCTCGCACATGGATCTCGCACAAAACTACCCTAACCCTTTTAACCCGGCCACGACGATTGAGTTTGTGCTTCCCGCCGCAGGACTAACCACACTGACAATCTATGACATTCTTGGTCAGCAAGTCGCCCAGCCGATACGAGATGTGTTGTCCAGCGGAACACATCGAGTCGAATTCGTCGCCGAGAACCTTCCCAGCGGAGCATATTTCTATCAGCTTCGCAGCAACGACTTGATCGAAACCCGGAAGATGATGCTGCTAAAATGATCTTTCTTCCAAACGATATAGAAGGGGGAGATTCCAGATGAGACGAGTATTACTGGCCGTACTGTGCGGATTCGGAGTAAGTGTTGCCGGAGAAATGTTCACGATCGTGCAGGGCAACGTGGAGAACCTGGTCACGTTCACCAGCGACGCACCGCTTGAACAGGTCGTCGGCAAGACGCATATGGTGACAGGATATGTCTCCCTCCCTGACGGCACGTCCTCAGGTCAGGCTGAGATTCACCTTGACTTGGCATCGCTTGACACGGGCCTCAGTCTGCGCAACAAGCACATGCGGGAAAATCATCTCGAGACGCAGATATTTCCCGAGGCTGTTTTCACGCTCAACACGCTTTTCATTCCCACTGGAAGCCTGCAACCTGGCGAACGCACTGCCGTCAAGGTGAGCGGAGCACTTGCGCTGCATGGAGTGACGCGCGAGATTGCTCCAGAAACGCATCTTACTCTGTCAAACGGCGGCGATGAGCTCAGAATCGAATCCAGTTTCTCAATTTCGCTGAAGGACCATCAAATCAAACGCCCTGAGTTTCTGGTGATGAAACTCGCCGACGAACAGAAGATCGAAGTCAAGTTAGTGGCGAGACGTTCACGTTAGAGACTTCTGCCCGCGCAAAGACGATGAAGCCCTCGGAGAAACTCCGAGGGCTTCTTGTTCCTACCATTGCTTGGTGTGACAGTCTTTTCGCACTTCTTCCACCATCCTCAAGTCAACAAGTTTCTTGAATATTTTTTGAGAGGAGCACGCGCCTCGGCCAAGGGTTAGCGGAACTTATCCTAACTTATCCAGACTTTTCAACGGAATCTCATAACTGAATAACAATAAACGACTTATACAACTGACTAACAATTTCCAAATCTTTCGAAGATTTGTTGCGACATTGCATTGATTGGGTTAGATTTACCATAATTTGCGAAAAAACTGGGACACTACATGACTTCTGAGGGTAGTGGACCGGAATCGCACCTCCCCTCGGATTTGTTGCTCACAATTCAGCAAGCGGCGGATCTGCTGGGAGTCTCCAAGAATACGATACGAAGGTGGTGCCGCAATGGCTTGCTGGAGTGCATTCGTATTAACAGTAGGGGAGATCGCAGATTCACCCGAGAGAGTCTGCATGCGGTTCTCGGTCCAAAGCGAACAGGCAGACCGAAAAGTCTGGAAGAAACGGAAAGCAGTCATGGGGCGAGTTAAGGGACTCCTCCAAGGAAGCTAAGCAGAAAATCAGAATTAGTGCAAAGGCGACTCATGAATGATTTTTGTTCCTATTAGTAAGTGCTGCAAACGTGTTTCGCCATCGATGGCGATGCCAGCCGGTTCGGCAAGCGAATGCTACGTAGTTTAGTGTGCAAATTACTGCACACTTTTTTTGTCGACTGATCATGTTATTGGGGAAGAAGCGTGAAGAAGAATCGCAAGAAAAAAGCAAGTGTTCGCCGAAAGGCGCGCATTGAAGTCGAAGGCGGGGTCTACGTGCTTGACTATCGCCTTGCGACTGAGCAGTTTCATAAGCAGTTAGTCACTAAAGTGCTGAGCGAAGAAGGCGGGAATATCTCTGAGGCGGCGCGGAAACTTGGCGTCAGCCGCAGGACGCTGCAGCTGCAGACCACTAAGCTTCAAATTGACGTGGATTCCATTCGAAATGGTGGTTCTGAGTAGCTGCGCTTCCAAGCACAGCAGACCCAAAATCTGGAGTCATACAGAGGCAAAATGGTTCAAATAAACCTGAGCCGCAAGTCCGGAATCTTCCTGATCGTTCCATAAGATGCTGGAAGTAAAGAGATAGCGATATTTGAGTGCAACTTGCAAACATTGGTATTGTCCTTTTGGTCTATTGACAGACTTCGGATCGTGTCGTAAATTGTGTCGAAATATGATAATCATACTTGGACTGGAGCCGGGGCGGGCTATCCGTCGCGCGGAAGTGATTTCTTATGAAAGTTCGTAGCTGGGTCAGTAGCCTCGCCTTACGGGGTATCAATATAGCAAGACTGCGCGGACATTTGTTGGTCTGCGCAGTTTTCGTTTTCGCAGGTG